>NZ_FOCY01000011.1:0-64452 GCF_900110235.1 Megamonas sp. Calf98-2
GGTTCCATTCTTGCAAAGTTATATTATATTTAGGAGATATATACTCAAATATTTCTTTAGCTCGTGAAGAAATGTTGTCATCAAAAACTTTTCTTCTATATTTTATGACTAATACTAAATGATAATTTAGCAAAAATACTGAATGAGCATTGTTGTCTAAATTCATTATAATCACCACATTTTTTTATATTCGACCAATAAGATTATCTCATAAAACATATATCCATTCAATCTCCTAAGGAGCAATTCATCTCACTACCTTAGAGGTAGGAGACTTCTTGCTCAGTATGGTTAAAATAATTTATAAGTATTTTGTGGTATTAAGTTTTTAAACTTATAATGATTGTGAGGGATTATATTATGTTTAAAGGAAGCAAACTATCTGCAATGGATTTGATGGCTAAAAATTTAATGATTATGATAAAATCTATGCAAAATAAAATGAAAGAAATCTTTAAACATAATTTTTATAAGCGTTCTTTAAATAAAAAAGTGCCTCCGGAAAGAAAAATCTCTATGCTTAAATTTGGTTGATAATTTTCCATTTTTAAACATAGAGATTTTTTTATTTTTGTTGATTTTTAAAGAATTGATAATAATAAGGTTTCATTTCTTTGCGATTTTTGATAGGTGGCCATAAATCACCAATAGCTGTTGTACGCATAGCAGCACTTAAATGTTCATATAAAAGAGGATTTTCTTTAGATAATTCTTCAATTAAATTTTTAGCTTTTTGACGCATTGTATTGCCATTGAATGGACATGGTGGAGCACAAGGTTCTTGACCATGAAGTGAGAGGGCATTTCTTATTTCTTCTTCACGGAAATAAAGCAGTGGTCTGATTACAGTTACATCAGAACGACTTAAATAAGTAGATGGCATGAAAGTCTTTAATTGACCAGAATAAAATAAATTCATGAAGAAAGTTTCTACTGCGTCATCATGATTGTGGGCATAAGCTATTTTATTGTAGCCATGTTCTTTGGCATAGCCATTGATTGCACCACGGCGGAAGAAAGCACAGGAATAACAAGCATTTTTATTATCTTGATTAGCGATAGTTTCAGCGATATTTACTTCATGAATATGGTAAGGCATGTTTAATTTATCACAGAATTTTTGCATAGCTTCGCAAGAAAAATCTTTAGTAAACATAGGATTTATGGTGATTGCTCCTAGTGTGAAATTTTTCTTTAAAGTATTTTTTAATTCTGTTAAAGCGTATGCCATAAATAGGCTATCTTTGCCACCAGATAGACCGATTAGGATTTTATCATTATCTTCAATTAATTGGAATTCAACAACTGCACGGATTATGCGACTTAAATATTCTTTAGGTAAGGGTTGCATAAAAAAATCCTTTCTTATAATAAATATTTGATAAATAGTTAGTTTGTTTTATTTAAATAAATAATAGATAAAAGGTAGGATAAATGAATTATACAAAAGATAATATCTTTTATCAATCATAGCTTTTAAATTTTATGTAATATTGTTATAATAGAAAACAAAGCTATTAATTTGTAATGGAGGTTTTTCAACCTATGAGTGAACAAAAAGTAATTTATGCTATTGGTCATAGAAATCCAGATACAGACTCTATCTGTTCTGCAATAGCATATGCAAATTTAAAACGCAATATGGGCTGTGAAAATGTTGTACCAGCTCGTGCAGGTAGCGTAAACAAAGAAACTAAATATGCTTTAGAATATTTCGGTGTAGAAGCTCCTCAGCTTGTAAGTGATATTTATCCAAGAGTTAAAGATATTGCTGTTAAAGTACAAAAATCTGTAAAAGCAACAGATAATCTTCGTACTTTAGGTATGGCTATGAAAGAATGCAATCTTCGTTCTATACCTGTAGTTGATGATGAAAATAAATTAATTGGTATGGCTAGCGTTAGTGATTTAGCAAAAGCTTATTTCCAAGAAATCACATTAGATAGCGTATCTGCTTCTGGTGCTTGCATCAATGATATTGCTAATGTTATTGAAGCTGATGTTTTAGTTGCTAGCAATAACGAAGGTAAAATCAATGGCGAAATCAAAGTAGCTGCTGCTTGCATGGAAAAAGTTGCAGAAAGCATCAAAGCTGGCGATGTAGTAATCATCGGCAATAGACCAGAATCTGCATTTATTAAATGCATTGATTTAAAAGTTGCTTGTGTGATCATCACAGGAAATACAACTATTTCTGATGAAGTAGTTACTAAAGCAAAAGCTGAAAATGTAATGATTTTATCTACAGCATTTGACACTTATAGCACAGCTCGTCTTATCAGCCAATGTGCCCCAATTTCTAGCATTATGACTACAGATGTAATTTCTTTCAAATCATCTGATATGTTAAGTGATATCAAAGGTGTATTAGAAGCAAATGAATACCGCAATTATCCAGTAGTAGAAAATGGTAAATTAGTTGGTATCGTAAATAAAGATAAATTCATGATGCCTGAAAAACAACAGATTATTTTAACAGACCACAATGAATTAGCTCAAGCTGTTGAAGGTATTGAATCTGGTAAAATCATCGAAGTTGTTGACCATCATCGCTTCGGTGGATTACAAACAAGCGATCCTATCTTTATCAACGTTCGTCCAGTTGGTTGTACTTGTACAATCGTAACTAATATGTATCAACAATATGGTGTGGAAATTCCAAAAGAAATTGCAGGTCTTTTAATGTCCGCTATTATTTCTGATACAGTATTATTCAAATCCCCAACTTGCACACAAACAGATAAAGATGCTGTAGAATATTTAGCAAAAATCGCTGGTGTAGATTATAAAGAATATGGTATGGCAATGCTCAAAGCTGGTGCAGATATCGGCGATATGACTCCTGCTCAAATTGTTAAAAATGATTCCAAAGAATTCCAGATTGGCAACTATCCAATGCTCATCAGCCAGTTATCCGTTATGGATACAGACCAAGTAATGGCTATGCAAGATGAAATCTTAGCTGAAATGGCTCGTGTATGCACTGCAGAAGGTTATGCAATGTCTATCGTTATCGTTACTGATATCATCAACGAAGGTAGCTATTTACTCTTTAGTGGTGAACCTAAAAATTTAATCGGTGAAGCATTTAAACAAGATGCAAGCAAATCTGTTATGTATTTACCAGGTGTAATGTCTCGTAAAAAACAGATTATCCCACCACTTTCTGAAGCTGCAAAAAATCTTTAATAGTTTAATAGATAGTTAATAAATAAAAAAGGCAATATGATTAAAAATCATATTGCCTTTTTTTATTTATTTTCCATAATGCGATGTAATAAAGATTTATTAGCTAAATAGAGATTTTCAATTTTCTCAGCAGTGTATTTGTGTACAAAATTTGTTTGTTTAAATTTGGAAAATAACATATCAAATTTTTGGATTAATAAAGAATTTTTTAAGAAATAAATAGGCAAATGATATTTGTTTAATAAGTATTTATTTTTCTTAAAGTAAGCGATTTTTTGGTTACTATAATAAGAAAGTTTATAGTAGTTAATATCATTTACATTTTCTTGTTGAGACATCAGATAAATATCAATTAAAGGATTTTTATACATACTTTGAATAAGATAAGATAATTGTTCTTCTCTTTCTTGAGGTGTAGTTTGGTATTTTAAATCGCCAAAGATTACTTTACCTTTTTGAATATAATCCATTAAATTGAGCTCTGGAAGAATAAATGATATAGGATTTTTTTCAAATTGTTCTTCCCACATGATTTGTAGGTTTTTTAAGGAGGCGATAGTTTCATCAGTTAAATTTTGTTGTTTACATAAATCTATCATTTTTAAATAGGATTTTTTAGGTAGAAAAAATTCAAAGCCATTAGTAATAAATATGGTGAAGTTTTTATTTAAATAAAAGAAGGGATGAAAGGAATTAAGAATAATTTCTTTTTTTGGCTGTAAAATAATTGGAGAATTAAAGAAAGTGTCAGAAATACGTTTTTGAATTTCATTGATGATTTTTTCATTGTTTATAAAGGTACATATATCTATTGATTTATCTAGATGTAGGGAATATTGAATAGCAAAAGCATTTTTTACAAGGAATATATTGCTATTATTAAAAAATTTATCTTCATAAATATAGAAATTGACATAAAAATATTTATTTAAGAATTTATAGAGGCTATATATTAATTTTTCGTTACTATTTGCTAGTGTAGATAGATTACAGCCTATGTGAATATCTATTTGACGGTCAGTGAGATTACAACAATCAAGGAAACTAAAAAATTTTTTTTGTTGTAACAAAGTTAAGATATCCATAGTAATGAAGATTTCTAATTTAGGAGTTATTTTATTTATTATAGGAGCTAATTTATGGCAAAAAAATTCATAAATATTAGTTCTACCAACGATGGTAGTAGAATTTAAAATAATATCATTATTGCTTTGGGAATGAGAAAAATTTTCGTGTGAACAATAATATGCGTTATTTAATAAATTATTTATTTGTGTATGTAAAAAACGTTGGATATCTTTTGTGGGTAATGGTTCATGAATATTAAATTCTTTTAAAAATAAGTAAGCATAATCTTTATGAATGATTTCTTCGGCGAAAATAGAACTCAATGTATCATTTATTCTTTCAATATGCTTTTTAGTTGGTTGACTTGTATTATTTGCCCATTTACTGATATAAGAAATATCATAACCTATATGATAAGCGATGACATTTAATTTTATATTAGTAAATTGGATAAGTTTTTTTAACATATCTCCAAATTTATTTTGCATATAAATCCCAGTCTTTCGTAATTTTAATTAATTATAATAATATCAATAATAAAGTTAAATTATTAATAAAAGTATATTATTTATTGAACAATAAAAATGAAAAAAAGTCAATAAATAATCTAAGAAGCTAGATATATATAGCTTTATGAGGTTGAATTATTGAAAAAATCAAAAGTCAAAATTTCTATTGTATTAAAAATAAAGATAATTGAATAGTATTTACAATATTTATAAAAGTTTGTTATTAATTCAAGACAATTTGTAAAAAAATGGGAAAGATTGACGTAAAAAAATTTTTTTATATAATAAAAAACAATAAATAAAAAAAATACAAAATATGATTAATCATAAAAAAAATAAATAAAACTTAAATAATAAATTATCTAAAAAATCAAATAAGTTTTATAGGGAGTTTTTATTATGGAAAAAATTTGTCATGATTGGAAACATTTGTTGGATAAGGATTTTACAAATGGTAAGTATTGGAATGATTTTGCAGAAAATGCTCAAAATGCTTCTGTGGAAATAAAAATAGTCAAGAGTTGTAAAGATGCTATTGCTGATATTTTGAAAATAGCTAAAGCAACAGATGCAAAAATGATAGCAGGAGTAGGTGCTGATGAGTGTGAGGAATTGGCAGACGTTTATGTAGAAGTAAACAAGTCTTTTAAAGTATATACAGATAAATTTGACATAGTAAAAAATAAAAATGAATTAGATATTGGTATAACTTTAGGTGAATTTGGTGTAGGAGAAACAGGTAGTATATGTGTCGATAACTATGCTTATGAAGCGAGAATAGCAAGTATGTTGCCATTAATAAATATAATATTTATGCCTAAAAATTGTATTGTAAATAATATGCAAGATGCTTTTGATGTTTTGGCTAAAGTTTTTTGGAAAGGATATAGTGGTTTTGTGACAGGACCAAGCAGAACATCGGATATTGAACGTGTTTTGACTTTAGGAGTGCATGGGCCAAGTCGTGTGATTTTATTTGCAATTGAAGACGATAAAAGATGAAAAAGATAAAAAGAAATGAGCGTGAAGTAAGATGAAAGAACGTAATATAAAAGCTGAAATAAAAGAAAAATTACATGATCCTATTTTAAGTGATAATTTGGCACGATTTGCAAAACAATATCCTCAAGCTAGATTGAAAGCATATGCAAATGTTGATGACATTGATGAATTAAGAAATGAACTTCGTGATATGAAAAAACAAACAGTTGCTCATATTGAAGAAGTCGCTGATAAATTTCAGGCTTCACTAGAAGAAAGAGGTGCGAAGGTTTTTCGTGCTAAAGATGGCGATGAATTAAAGGCACAATTATTGCAGATTTGTAAAGAAAATAATATACATAGAATTGTAAAATCAAAATCTATGGCAACAGAAGAAATACATTTAAATCATTTTTTAGAACAACAAGGTTTAAGAGTAAAAGAAACTGATTTAGGTGAATGGATGTTATCTGTTGCAGGTCAAAAACCATCACATATGGTAATGCCAGCAATACATCTCAATAGAAAACAATGTGCGAAATTTTTCTCAGATGAATTAAAAGAGGATATATCTAGTGATATTCCATATATGATACAGATTGCAAGAAAAGTATTGCGTGAAGAATTTTTAAAAGCAGATATGGGAATAACAGGTGCTAACTTTGGTATAGCTGAAAATGGGGCAATTGGATTAGTTACTAATGAAGGAAATGCAAGAATTGTTACAACTATTCCACCTGTACATGTAATTATCATTGGTTATGAAAAATTAATTCCTAAAATCAGTGATGCAGCTAAGATAATGAGATTATTGCCACGAAATGGTACAGGTCAAAGAATGGTAAGTTATTTGACGTTAATAGATGGGCCAACTCCTATAATTCATGAAAAAGAGGGGAAATTAGTAGAAGAAAATAAAAAAGTATATGTTATTTTATTGGATAATGGTCGTTTAAAAGCGGCTCATGATGATAAATTAAAAGAAGTCTATCAATGTGTACGTTGTTCTTCTTGTTTAAATGTATGTCCTATCTGGTCTACTGTTGGTGGTCATGTATATGGATATATATACTCAGGTGGTATCGGAGCTATTTTAACTGGATTGTTAAATGGCATGGATAATTTCTCACAATTTAGTGATTTATGTATTGGTTGTCGTCGTTGTACTACTATATGTCCGGGTAAAATAGATATTCCTGGTTTAATTGAAGAATTAAGACGTAGAAATTTTGCTCAAAAAGGTCAATCTTTACCTGAAAAAATTATATTTAAAAAAGTTATGGCTAATAGAAAATTATTCCATACTTTGTTAAGAGCTGCTTCTTTAGGACAAAAACCTGTACAATCGGGAAATTTTATTCGTAATTTACCATTATTTTTTGCTAAGATGACGCAAGGTCGTAGTTTGCCAGCTATTGCTTCTACACCTCTTCGCGATTGTACAGATGAATTAATGAAGCAAAATCCTAAAAATCCAAAAATGAGAGTAGCATTTTTTAGCGGTTGTAATATAGACTTTGTGTTTCCGAATACAGGAAAATCCGTATTTAAAGTATTGCAAAATTTGGGTGTAGAAGTAATTTATCCGCAAAAACAAAATTGTTGTGGAAAACCTATAATTGGCTCAGGAGATTTAGAAACAGCAAGAAAAATAGCTAAAGAAAATATACAGGCTTTAGAAGAAACAAATGCTGATTATATCGTAGCGGCATGTCCTACATGTACAGAAACATTAGAAAAGACTTATGTGGAATTATTTAAAGATGATAGTCAATGGCTAGCTCGTAGCAAAGTTTTAAGTAAAAAGATTAGAGAATTTAGTCAATTTGTATTTTCTATGTATAAAGAAATGAACAAATTAGATGATACTGTGAATAATGAAGGAAAAATAAAGATAACATATCATGATTCTTGTCATATGAAACGTGGATTAAATATTTATAAAGAACCAAGAGTATTGTTAAAGAATACTAAAAAATATAATTTTGTAGAAATGCAAGGTTGTGATCAATGTTGTGGTATGGCAGGGGCTTTTGGTATGAAATATAAAGATATTTCATTGCGTTTATTATCAAGAAAATTGGAAAATATAAAAGATAGTCAAGCTGATATTGTGGCAGTAGCTTGTCCTGCTTGTATGATGCAAATAGGTGGCGGTTTGGATAAACAGATGCCTAATGTAAAAGTAAAACATATAGCTGATATTTTAGCTGAAGAACTTTGATAATTGAATATTTCGAGGAGGCTAGTATATGAAGATTTTAGTTTGTATAAAACAAGTTCCTGAAAGTAATAAAGTGCAAGTCGATGAAGTTACAGGTGTATTAAAACGCAATAGTAGTGAAAGTAAGATGAATCCATATGATTTATATGCTTTAGAGACAGCATTGCGATTAAAAGAAAAATATGGTGGAAGTGTAGATGTAATAACCATGGGTCCGCCGCAAGCAAAATCTATTTTATATGAAGCGTTTGCCATGTCTGCTGATGAGGGAGCGATAATAACGGATAGAAAATTTGGCGGAGCTGATGTTTTAGCAACAAGTTATACTTTATCTCAAGGAATAAAATCTTTTGGTGATTTTGATTTGATCATTTGTGGACTGCAAACAACAGATGGGGATACAGCACAGGTTGGGCCAGAGGTTTCGGAAATGTTGAAAATACCATGTGTATGTAATGTAAATAAAATCATCGATGTGAAAGATAAGTCAATAATTGTAGATATGGATATGTCAGATGATATTGAACGAATAGAGATAAATTATCCATGCTTGATTACAGTGCAAAAAGATATTGTTGAACCTAGATTGCCATCGTATTTGAGAAAAAAAGCAACGGAGCATAAACAAGTAAAAGTATTTACTTTAAATGATATGGTTGATAAAGATGAACATCATTATGGATTGAACGCATCACCAACAAAAGTACAAAAGATATTCCCACCATCTAGTGATAAGGTACAAGAAAAAATATCGGGAAATATTGAAGAAATAACAGATACAATCTATCAAAAATTAAAAGCTAAAAAATTTGTATTTTAATAGAGGTATGGATTATGGCAAAATTAGTTGTTCATCAAGATAAGATAAATGATATAAATGAATTGATATCTATATGCCCATTTGGAGCAATGGAAGAAAATAACGGAAAATTAAATATTACAGCAGGTTGTAGATTATGTAGATTATGTGTGCGAAAAGGTCCCAAAGGTGCTGTGGAATATGTAGAAGATGAGAAAAAACCTCTTATTGATAAATCAATTTGGAACGGAATAGCTGTTTATGTTGAACATGTAGGAGAAAATATTCATCCAGTTACTTATGAATTGATAGGAAAGGCAAGAGAACTTGCAGATAAAATCAATCAACCAGTTTATGCTGTTTTTGTAGGTAATAATTTATCAAATATAGCGGAAAAATTATTGCATTACAATGTAGATAAAGTTTTTGTTTATGATGATGAAGAATTAGCGTGTTTTAATATTGAAAAATACACTAATGTATTTGAAGATTTTATAAAAAATAATAAGCCAACAAGCATTTTAGTAGGAGCAACACCTGTAGGTAGGCAATTAGCACCAAAAGTTGCAGCTCGTTTTAAGACTGGATTGACAGCTGATTGTACGATATTGGATATGAAATCTACAACTGACCTCGTGCAGATCAGACCAGCATTTGGTGGAAATATCATGGCAGAAATACTCACACCAAATAATCGTCCGCAAATGGCAACTGTTAGATATAAAGTAATGGAAACGCCTGCATATAGTGAAGATATAAATGGTGAAATTGTAAATTGTAAGACGAACAATATCGATTTTGGAAGTAATATCAAGATTTTAGATGTAATAAAAAAACCTAAAGAGGAAAACATAGAAAGTGCGGATGTTCTAATTGTCGCTGGTAGAGGCATTAAGAAAAAAGAAGATTTGAGCATGCTAGAAGATTTAGCAGATTTATTAAATGGACAACTAGCTGTTACACGTCCATTAGTAGAAAATGGTTGGGCAGAGGCAAAAAGACAGATAGGACTTAGTGGGAAAACTGTTCGACCTAAATTGATTATGACATGTGGTGTGTCTGGTGCAATTCAATTTGTGGCAGGTATGAATAATGCCGAAACTATTTTTGCAATTAATAATGATGAAAAAGCACCTATTTTTAAATATGCTAATTATGCTATAGTTGGCGATATTTATGAAGTTATACCAAAACTTATAGAAAAAATAAAAGTAGGTGAAAAATTATCATGAGTTATTATAAAAAGTTGACAGCTACTGACTTGATAAAAATAAGTGGATTTGTACCAAGAAACCGTATTTTATGGAAAAATGAAATTAATGAAGAATATAGTCATGATGAATTGACAACGGAACATTATTATCCTGAAATGGTAGTAAAAATAAATAGTACGCAGGAAGTATCAAATATTTTAAAATATGCTAATGAACACAAGATAGCAGTCACTGTCAGAGGTGCAGGAACTGGACTAGTAGGAGCAGCAGTGGCATTAAAAGGTGGTATTGTTTTAGATATGACAATGATGAACCACTTTTTAGAATTAGATGAAGAAAATTTGACTTTAACAGTAGAGCCTGGCGTATTGTTGATGGATTTGGCAAGTTATGTTGAAAAAAAAGGATTTTTTTATCCTCCAGATCCTGGAGAAAAATCAGCTACAATTGGCGGGAATATAAGTACTAATGCTGGAGGAATGCGTGCTGTAAAATACGGTGTTACAAGAGATTATGTACGTGCATTAGAAGTAGTATTGGCAGATGGTAGTATTGTAGAGTTTGGCGGAAAAGTAGTAAAAAATAGTTCTGGCTATGATTTAAAAGATTTAATTATTGGTTCAGAAGGAACTTTGGGCATTGTAACAAAAATTGTATTGAAATTATTGCCTTTGCCAAAGAAAAATATCAGCTTATTAATACCATATCAGAATTTGGAAAAAGCTATAAGAACAGTTCCTTTGATCATTAAGGCAAAAGCAATTCCTACAGCTATTGAATTTATGGAACGTGAAGTAATCTGTGATGCAGAAAAATATTTAGGTAGAAAATTCCCAGATAATCAAGCAGATGCATATTTATTGTTGAAATTTGATGGCAATAGCGTAGAAGAAATAGAAAATTATTATGATAATGTAGCCAAAATTTGTTTACAACAAGGTGCTATTGATATTTTGATTGCCGATACAGATGAACGCAGTGAAGGTATATGGAAAGCACGTGGAGCATTTTTGGAAGCAATAAAAAGCTCTACGACTTGCATGGATGAAGTTGATATCGTAGTACCTAGAAGTGAAGTAAATACTTTTGTAGAATATGTACATGAATTGCGAGCAAAATTAAATATTCGCATGAAATCATTTGGTCATGCTGGTGATGGTAATTTGCATGTATATATTCTTAAAGATGATTTAGATGATGAACAATGGCATGAACTTTTGACTTTGGCAATGGATAAAATGTATGCAAAGGCCAAAGAATTAAATGGCAAAGTATCAGGAGAACATGGAATAGGTTTGGTAAAAAAAGTATATTTAGAACAATCCACACCAAAGACGGCTATAGATTTAATGAAAAAAATAAAAGCTGTTTTTGATCCAAATAATATTTTAAATCCTGGTAAAATCTGTTAATAAAGATATCTCCTATAAAACTATATTAATAAATAGAGTAGAGCGTAGTCTCTACTCATTTTTTATTTTTGACATCTAATATAATATTTTAGATAATATAATAAGTAATTTTTTATTTTGTTTTTATTTAGGAGGATTTTCTTTGAATATATATGATGGTTTAAATCCAGCACAAGCTCAAGCTGTAGCTCATACAGAAGGACCTCTTCTTATCATGGCAGGAGCAGGTTCTGGAAAAACGAAAGTATTGACTTGTAGAATAGCTAATTTATTAGATAAAGGAGTATCTCCATATAATATCTTAGCGATAACATTTACTAATAAAGCTGCAACAGAAATGCGTGAACGTGTAGATAGAATGATTGGCGAAAAAGCAAAATATGTTTGGCTCAGCACATTTCATTCATTTTGTGCTAAATTCTTGCGTTTTGAAATCGAAGCTTTAGGTATTTATAAGAAGAATTTTGTCATTTATGATACACAAGATGCTTTGACTTTGATAAAAAATTGTTTAAAAGAATTAAATCTTGATGAAAAACAATATGCACCATATGCAGTACAGTCAGCTATTTCCAATGCTAAAAATATGATGACAACTCCACAAGAGTATACACAATCAGCAAGTGATTTTTTTGCTAAAAAAATTGCAGAAATTTACACTATGTATCAAGCAAATTTAATCGAAAATAATGCTTTAGATTTTGATGATTTATTGATGCTGGCAGTTAAAGTTTTAAAAGAACATGAAGATATAAAAATGAAATATCAACAACGTTTCCAATATATTTTAGTTGATGAGTATCAAGATACAAATGGAGCACAATATCAATTGACTTCACTTTTAGCTGGAATGTATCGCAATCTTTGCGTCGTAGGTGATGCAGACCAATCTATTTATGGCTGGCGTGGTGCTGATATCAGAAATATCATGGATTTTGAAAAAGATTATCCAGAAGCTACAGTCATAAAATTGGAACAAAATTATCGTTCAACAAAAACTATTTTGAATGCTGCTAATATGGTTATTGAACATAATCTTGACCGTAAACCTAAAAAATTATGGACGAACAATCCTCAAGGTGAAAAAATAATTCACTATACGGCAAATGATGAAGAAGATGAAGCTAATTTTATTGTAAAAGAATGTGTTAAACAAAAAACTTTATTCAATGTATCTTATGGTGATATGGCAGTATTATATCGTACAAATGCTCAATCTCGTGAATTAGAAAGAGGCTTTATGCGAGCTGGCGTTCCTTATACTATGGTTGGCGGATTGAAATTCTATGATAGAAAAGAAATTAAAGATATTTTAGCTTATCTGAGAGTTATTTATAATCCAGAAGATACAATAAGTTTAATGCGTATAATCAATGTGCCTAAGCGTTCATTAGGTGCTGTAACTATGAATAAATTAGCTGAATTTGCTGATATGTACAATATGACTTTATTTGATGCTATATCTGCTCCAGAAACGGCACCAATCACACCGAAAGCAAAACAATCTTTGGCTAATTTTGCTGAATTTATCTTAGAAATGTTGAATAATTCAGTGGTATTATCAGTTCATGATTTAATTGAACAAGTAATGCATAAATCTGGATATATTGCTGAATTAGAAAAAGAAAATACAGTCGAAAATCAGACTCGTTTAGAAAACCTTAAGGATTTTTTTACAGAAGCTATAAAATTTGAAAATGATTGTAAAAAATATAATGAAGAACCAACTTTGGAAAATTTTTTGAGTAAGATATCGTTGATTTCAGATATTGATAATGCAGATATGGAAGATGAGAGAGTTACACTCATGACTATGCATTCAGCTAAAGGGCTAGAGTTTCCAGTAGTATTTTTAGCTGGCATGGAAGAAGGATTATTCCCACATGCTAGAACTTTGATGAATGAAACTGAAATTGAAGAAGAACGTCGTACTTGTTATGTAGGTATAACTAGAGCTGAGCGAAAATTATATATTACAAATGCAAAAGCTCGTATGATTTATGGCAAAACATTATCGTATGAACCTTCACGATTTATCAGTGAAATTCCTGTGGAATATTTAGAAGAACGTGAAGCAAAAAATAAATTTGGTTTTGGCATGGGCAGTATGAATAATTATGGCTCAGGATATAGTCAAAGTGGTAGAAATAATTTTGGCGGAAGTATTTTAGGTAATAATAATTCTACAGGTAGACCAAATTCACTTTTAGGTGGAGGCTTTACGCAAAAAGCTCAAACAGTTAAGCCAGCAGGTAATGTAATTCGTCCAGATTTATCCATAAAATGGAAAGTCGGTGATAAAGCTAAACATAATAAATGGGGAATTGGTACAATTGTATCTGTAAAAGGAACTGGTGAAGAAATAGAATTGAAAATAGCTTTTCCAGGTCAAGGCATAAAAGCTTTGATGCAAAAATACGCTCCTATCAGTAAAGTATAAATAAAAAGATTGCTTTAATTGTGAAATACAGTTAAAGCAATCTTTTTTATTGGGGATAATTGAAGTTTTGGGGATATATCAAATAAAGTAAATATTATCAAAATCAGTAGAAAGATACAGAGGTATCGATTTCTTCATCAGGAAGATTAGTAGCGGGAACTACTGTTTTAGGGGAATCACTAGCAAAACATAAAGAGCTAGAAAATGCTAAAAGATAAGCGAAACTAAAACCGAGAGTGAATTTTTTTTAATTTAACATAATAAAAATCTTCTTTTCTTAATTATATAGTGTGCTATTATATAAAAATCATCTTGTATTATATGATTGTGTTTAATATGATTTTAAAATACATAGCTAACTATGTAATGAATAATAGCGCAATAAAAATTTTTTGTCAATAGTTTTTATAGATATTTTAGTTTATATTGAGAGTGAAATTTTGATATAATATATATTATTATTGAGTTATTTTTTTCTTTTGAGGTGAGAGCAGTGTTAGTACCAGATACTATGCGATTAGGGCAACTAATATATGAAATAAATAAAAAAATGATAGCCAGACAAAATAATAATTTAGTCAGTTTAGGTGTAACTGTACAACAAGCATTAGTTATTGCTTATTTAGATAAATCTAAAGACAAAAAAGTTACACAAAGAATGATAGAAATTGGACTAAATAATACAAATCCAACTGTTACAAATATCATAAAAAGTATGATGAGCAAAAATTTAATATACAAAATTCAAGATAAGGTAGATAAGAGAAAGTATTATTTATATTTAACACCACTTGGCTTAAGTATTGCCTCAGAATGTGCAAAAAGAATGGAAGCAACAGATATAGCAGCTTATAAAAATTTAACAGAAGAAGAACTAAAGACGCTAAGAGTATTGTTAGAAAAAGTAGAATTTTAAGAGAAAAGACCAGTTACTTATATGGTAACTGGCCTATTTATATGTATTGTGGGTGAAATAATGGAAGATATAAAAAAGCAAATAGATGAATTAAAGAAAAAAATCTTGTATCATAATGATTTATATTACAATCAAGATAATCCAGAAATAGAAGATGCTCAATATGATGAATTGATGCGACAATTAAAAAAGTTAGAAGCTGAAAATCCAGAATTAATCACAAAAGATTCACCAACGCAAAAAGTAGGTGGAGTGGCAAAACGTGAAGCTGGCGTTCTCGTAAAACATGATGTACCAATGCTTAGCTTGCAAGATGTATTTTCTGCTGAAGAAGTGGAAACTTTTGTAGATAATATGCAAAAAGAATTAGATAATCCAGAATTTGTAGTAGAAGAAAAAATAGATGGTTTGTCTTTAGCACTTCGTTATGTAGATGGTGAATTGAAATTAGCTGTTACTCGTGGTGATGGTGTTGTACAAGGTGAAGATGTAACAGCCAATGCTATGCAGATAAAAGATATTAAGAAAAAACTAAAAGAAAAATTGCCTTATTTTGAAGTTCGTGGAGAAGTATATATGACGCGAGAAGCTTTTTCCTTAGTGAATGAAAAACAAGAATTATTGGGGAAAAGATTATTTGCTAATCCTCGAAACTGTGCAGCAGGTACACTTCGCCAATTAGACAGCAAAATCACTAAAGAACGCAATTTATCTATGTTTATTTTTAATTTGCAAAAGGTAGAAGGTATAGAATTAAAATCGCATACGCAGGCATATGAATTTATGCACAAACAAGGAATGAAGATTATACATTCATATAAAGTATGCAAAACTAAAGACGAAGTTTTACAAGCTATAGAAGAAATTGGAAATCGCCGTGGTGATTTAGATTATGATATTGATGGAGCTGTTGTAAAAATAAATGATTTTGCACAAAGAGAAAAATTAGGAGCAACATCTAAAGTTCCTAAATGGGCAATAGCTTATAAATATCCACCAGAAGAAAAAGAAACTAAATTATTAAATATAGAATTATCCGTAGGTCGTACAGGAAGAATTACGCCGACAGCAGTATTTGAACCAGTTTGGCTCTGTGGAACAAAAGTAGAAAGAGCTACATTACACAATCAAGATTTTATTGATGATTTAGATATACGCATTGGTGATACGATAAAAGTATATAAATCAGGGGAAATTATTCCGAAAGTTCGTTGTGTAATCAAAGAAAAACGACCTCAAGATAGCAAGCCTTTTATCATTGGCGATACTTGCCCTGTATGTAATGCTCATACTATTCGCGATGATAAAGCAGATATTCGCTGTAGTAATCCACATTGCCCAGCACAGATTGAACGCTGGATAATAAATTTTGTCGGTCGAGATGCTATGGATATCAAAGGTTTTGGCATGATGTATATAAAAACTTTGATTGAAAATGGATATTTAAAAGATCCAGCAGATATATATTATTTACACAATTATCGCGATGAATTAATAGCAAAAGGTTTGATTGGCAAGGAAAAAAATACTGATAAACTTTTAAATGCAATCGAAAAAAGTAAGCAAAATGCACCATGGAGATTGCTTACAGGACTGGGAATTTTGAATATAGGTAAATCAGCAAGTCGTTCCTTGATAAATCATTTTCATTCTTTTGATGATATAGCTAAAGCTACAGAAGAAGAAATAAAACAAGTGGCAGATATTGGAGAAATAAGTGCAAAACTTGTATATGAATTTTTCCATGATGAAGAAAATATTGCTTTATTAAATAAATTAAAAGAAGCAAATGTCAATATGGCAGAAGAGAAGACAGAAAAAACATCTGATAAATTCCAAGGTTTGACTTTCGTATTGACAGGAACATTAGAAACCATGGGCAAAAGTGAAGCTAGTGAAATTATTCAATCTCTAGGTGGAAAAGCTTCTGGTTCTGTATCGAAAAAAACATCTTATGTAATTGCAGGGGCAAATGCAGGCAGTAAACTTACAAAAGCTGAAAGTTTAGGTGTAAAAATTATCACTGAACAAGAATTTTTAGCAATGGTTAAAGAAAATTAATTTATAAAAGAAAAGCATTTTAAAATGGAATTATCACTCAATCCATTTTAAAATGCTTTTTTGCTTAGTATTTAATTATTTTCTTTGTTGTCTTTTAATTTTTGAGATACATTGTAAATAGCAGTGAGTTCATCTTTATTGAATTGATATTTTTCACCACAGAAATGACAGCAAACTTCAGCATGACCATCATTAACTAGAGATTTTAAATCATGTTCATTTAAGCTGATAAGTACATCTTCAATGCGTTCTTTGGAGCATTGGCATTTAAATGCTAAATCTGTAGTAGTTAAATAATCAATTTTATCAAAACCTTGCAATAGTTCAGCAATGATACCACGAGCATCTAAACCATCTTTTACCATAGTAGAAACTGGTCGAATTTTAGCGAGGTTATTTTCTAATTTTGTAAGTGTTTCTTCTGTAGCATCTGGTAATAATTGAAGGATAAAACCACCAGCTGCAGCTACTTTTAAATCAGGATTTACAAGAACACCTAAGCCTACACTAGAAGGAGTTTGTTCAGAAGTATAGAGATAATTTGTGAGGTCTTCAGCAATTTCCCCAGAAACGATTTCACAGCTACCAGTAATAGGGTCTTTAAGACCAGTGAAACGAGTTACGGATAAAATACCTTGACCGACACCACCACCTACATCTAATTTACCTTTTTCATTGAGTGGTAAATTAACATGAGGATTGGCGATATAACCACGTACAAATCCTTCAGGATTAGCATCAGCAACAACAGAGCCTAGTGGACCGTTGCCATTAAATTTTATAGTGATACATTCTTTATTTTTAAGGTTTGCTGCCATTAGTAAAGCACCTGTCATAGTACGACCAAGAGCAGCAGCAGCTACAGGATAACATTCATGACGAGATACAGCTTCATTTACAAGGTTAGTTGTAATAGCAGCATGAACACGAACACCATCAGCGACAGCTTTTACTAAATGATCTTTCATTATATTCCTCCGAAATAGTAAATAAATTTAAATTTTAGATATAAAATAAATAATAGTATAGCATAGTTTTTATAATTATATAAAGATATGAGTCTAATATTTTGAATTATTTTTGTGATTGATGTTTAGGTACAAAATAAGACAAGATTAAACAAAGTACACTACTGCCAACTAAAATATAGTAAATATTATTTAGACTATAAAATAAAGCCTGGCGTAAAAGTTCATGATATTGAGGAGCAGTATTATCATAAAAATCTTGCATAGTGATATTTATTAAATTATGAGCTTGGATAAAATCTGCTGTAGAAACATTTAATACAGCACCCAGCACAGTAACACCAATTGTTTGAGCAAGTGTACGAGTGAGCATATTTAGACCAACAGCGGCACCACGTAGATTATATTTTACAGAATCTTGGACTATGAAAGTGAGTGTATTTAGAGTGCCAGAAAAACCAAAGCCAAAGAAAAATACATAAATAGATAAGTGCCAAAGAGGTGTATCTATAGTTAATTGTGTTAATAACCAAGAACTGAAAATTAAAATTAATGAAGAAAACATAACAATTATATTTGTAGGATATTTTTTCATTAATTTAGCAATGGAAATCGAACTTATAAACCAAGCAATGGAAGTTCCTATTAAAGAAATACCAGCGATAGTAGCACTGTAACCCATAATTGATTGAATATGTAATGGTAAATAAACAGAACAAGCAATCAATATGAAAGAGCTGATAAAAGTTATGATATTTACAATGATAGAAGATTTATTGAGGATAAATAAAGGAACAATAGGCTCAGAAGTTCTGGCTTCTTGGATATAAAAGAGGATAGAAGAAATCAAAGTGATAACTAATAAAATTACACCTAAATAAAAATCTTCATCTAAACTCATTACACCATATAAAAGACTGCCAATAGCAATGGAAAGCAAAATAGCTCCAAGGTAGTCTATTTTAGGATTAGTAGCAGGCTTTTGTTCATGTACAAATTTAGCGAGTATATAGACTGATAAAAGACCAAAGGGAATGTTTATAAAAAATATCCATTGCCATGAAAGATAATCTATGAGAAATCCACCAAGTAATGGACCTACAAGACCAGCTATTCCCCAAATAGTACTGATAGCTCCTTGAATAATAGAGCGTTCTTCCAAGGTGAAAATATCACCAATCATAGTAAAACCAATGGTAAAAATAGCACCAGCACCAATGCCTTGAATACCACGGAAGATAATTAATTGGTGCATGGTTTGAGATAATCCAGCTAATAAGCTACCGAAAAGAAAAATGGAAATGCCAATCATAAAAATTCGTTTTCGCCCATAAAGGTCAGCCAATTTACCGTAAATAGGAGTAGAAATTGCTGAGGTTAAAAGAAAAATAGAAAAAATCCAGCTAATCATTTTGAAATTATGCAAACTTTTCACAATTACAGGTGCAGCAGTAGAGACAACAACACCTTCAAATGCAGCTAGAAATATTGCAATGAGAAAGGAAAATGCAATTTTTTGTTTAGTTTTGTCCATATGTAGGAAATCACCTATTTTATTATTAATTTTTAAGACATTTTAACATAGAAGCTAAAATAAGTCAGCTATATTTTGTGGGGAAAAGTAACAATACTATTCAATCATTGTCTAAAATATGATAAAATGTAAACAGTTTATTTTGAAAATGGGGTGAAGATATGAAAGTTACTAGAGAAGATGTAGAAAATGTAGCTCTTCTGTCTCGTCTTAGCATTAAAGATGAAGATATGGATAAAAATATAAGCGAGCTTAATGATTTTCTTGAATATGTAGATAGATTACAACAAGTAGATACTGAAAATGTAGCTCCTACTGCACACGTATTGCCTGTACAAAATGTATTTCGTGAAGATGTAGTAAAACCTTCCCTTGATCGTGAATTGGCATTATCTAATGCTCCACAACAAGAAGATGGTTATTTCCGTGTACCTAAAATTTTAGAAGAATAATTTATTTTAATTACTTTGATTAAATTGAGGAGGCTTTTACGTGAATTTATTTGAAAAAACAGCACATGAATTACATGATATGCTTGTAAATAAAGAAATTTCTGCTGTAGAAATTACAAAAGATGTACTTTCTCGTATGGAAGTTACTGATGATAAAGTAAAAGCATATATCACAAAAACAGATGATTATGCTTTACAACAAGCAGAAAATGTTGATGCTGATATCGCTGGCGGAGCAAAAATCTCTGTTTTAGCAGGTATACCAGCAGCTATAAAAGACAATATTTGTACAAAAGGTTTAAAAACAACTTGTGCATCTTATATGCTCGAAAATTTTGTACCACCATATAATGCTACAGTAATGGATAAAGTTTTAGCTCAAAAACCTGCATTAGTTGGTAAATTAAATATGGACGAGTTCGCTATGGGTGGTTCCACAGAAAACTCTGCATTTTTTGCTACACATAATCCATGGAATTTGGACTGTGTACCAGGTGGTAGCTCTGGTGGTAGTGCTGCAGCAGTTAGTGCTGGTAGTGCTATTTGGGCATTAGGTTCTGATACTGGTGGATCTATTCGTCAGCCAGCATCTTTTTGCGGTGTTGTTGGTTTAAAACCTACTTATGGTCGTGTATCTCGTTATGGTTTAGTAGCATTCGCTTCTTCACTTGACCAGATTGGTCCATTGACTCGCGATGTAACAGACTGTGCTCATGTAATGAATGTGATTGCAGGTCATGATGAAAAAGATTCTACATCTATCAATAGTGATGTTCCTGATTATACAAAATCCTTAGTAAATGATATAAAAGGATTAAAAATCGGTTTACCAAAAGAATATTTTATCGATGGTATGGACGAAGATGTAAAAAAAGCTATGAATACAGCTATCGAAGATTTGAAAAAACTCGGTGCTGAAATCGTAGATATTTCTTTACCACATACAGATTATGCTATTTCCACATATTATTTAATAGCTCCAGCAGAAGCTTCTACAAACTTATCTCGTTATGATGGTGTAAGCTATGGTTCTCGTGTAGATGGTGAAGACATTGTTTCCATGATGACAAATACAAGAACTGCAAAATTTGGTCCAGAAGTAAAACGTCGTATTATGATTGGTAACTATGCTTTAAGTGCTGGTTATTATGATGCGTATTATTTAAAAGCATTAAAAGTTAGAACACTTGTAAAACAAGACTTTGATAATGCTTTTAAAGATGTAGATGTTATTTTGGCTCCAGTAGCACCAACACCTGCATATAAATTAGGTTCAATGGCAAATGATCCATTAAAAATGTACTTGATGGATATTTTCACTGTTCCACTTAACTTAGCAGGTCTTCCTGGTATTTCCATTCCTTGTGGCAGAAGTAAAGATAATATGCCTATCGGTATGCAGTTTATTGGTCGCCCACTTGATGAAGAAACTATTATTCGTGCAGCATATACTTATGAAGTAAATCATGATTATGCTAATAAAATTGGTCAGGGGGTAGAATAATGAAATACGAAGCAGTCATTGGTTTGGAAATTCATAGCGAATTAAAAACTAATACAAAAATTTTCTGTAGCTGTGCTACTTCCTTTGGTGCAGACCAAAATACACATGTTTGCCCTGTTTGTCTTGGTCTTCCAGGTGTATTACCTGTTGTCAATAAACGTGTAGTAGAATTTGCTATCAAAGCAGGTCTTGCACTCAATTGCACAATTAATAAATTCAGTAAATTTGATAGAAAAAATTATTACTATCCAGATTTACCAAAAAATTTCCAGACTTCTCAGTTTGATTTACCAATTGCTGAACATGGTTATGTGGATATCGAAGTAGAAGGCAAAACAAAACGCATTCGCATCACTCGTATTCATATGGAAGAAGATGCTGGTAAACTCGTTCACTCTGGTACTACAATCAAAGATTCTAGTAGCTCTAATGTTGACTATAATCGTACTGGTGTACCACTTATCGAAATCGTATCTGAACCAGATATGCATTCTCCAGCAGAAGCTCGTGCATATATGGAAAAAATAAAATCTATTTTACAATACATTGATGTATCCAATTGTAAAATGGAAGAAGGTAATTTACGTGCCGATGTAAACGTATCTCTTCGTCCAGAAGGTAGCGAAAAACTTGGTACAAAAGTTGAAATGAAAAACTTGAATTCCTTCAAAGTAATCGAAGACGCTTTAGAATATGAAATTGAACGTCAAAATGAAGTTTTAGAAGATGGTGGTATCTTAGTACAAGAAACTCGTACTTGGGACGATGGTCGTGGAATTACACTTTCTATGCGTAGCAAAGAAAAAGCTCAAGATTATCGTTATATGCCAGAACCTGACCTTGTGCCAATTGTTACAACTGATGAACAGATTGAAGCATATAAAAAAGAACTTCCTGAATTACCAGATGCAAGAAAAGCTCGTTTAGTAAATGAATATGGTCTTCCTACTTATGATGCGGAAATTATCACTTCTACTCGTGCTATGGCTGAATACTTTGATGCTGTTGTAGATGCTGGTGCTGATGCAAAACTTGCTTCTAACTGGATTATGGGTGAATTGTCTAAACATTTAAATGCTAATGAAATGACTATTGAAAATTCTCCAGTATCTGCTCAAAATTTAGCAAGCTTAATTGGCTTAATTGGTAAAGGTACAATTTCTTCTAAAATAGCAAAAACTGTATTTGAAGAAATGTGGACAAGTGGAGATACTCCAGAAAAAATTGTAAAAGATAAAGGTTTAGTACAGATTACTGATACAAAAGCAATAGAAGAAATTGTAGATAAAGCAATTGCGGATAATCCAAAAGCTGTTGCAGATTATCCAAAATCTATGGGCTTTTTAATCGGTCAAGTAATGAAAGCAAGTAAAGGTAAAGCAAATCCTGGTCTTGTAAATAAAATGATAAAAGAAAAATTAGGCTGATTTATGGTCTAAGAATAATAAAAAGCTATTGTGTTAAATTTTTTAATACAATAGCTTTTTGTTTTAGATGGCGATATCTATATTCTTTTGATAAAAAATTTGACAAATTGTCAGTTAATAGTGATAATAGTAAAATATATACGGTTTATCTAAAGATTTATTTGTATGGGAATGTAATAAACAATGAAAAATATATATTGGGCTGCCATAAATTCTGTGCCAGGCATAGGTAGTAAAACGCTTCGTCAACTTTATGGATATTTTCATGACGGCGAAAAAATATGGACAGCGACAAGAGAAATGTTAGAACAAAGTAATTGTTTAGGCAGTAAAACATTGTCTGAATTAATAGAATTTAGACAGAAAATATCTATAGATAAATTAACAGAGCAATTAAAACATTATAAAATTAAAGTCTGCATAGAAATAGATGAAGAATATCCAAAGTTATTGAAAGAAATCTATGATCCTCCATTTATTTTATATTATCAAGGTCAATTGCCTAAAGATGAAATTTGTATAGGTATAGTAGGTTCAAGAACTCCAACGACTTATGGAAAACAGATAGCAGAAAATATGGCTGAGGAATTAGCTAAATTTAATTTTGTAATAGTTAGTGGTGCTGCTAAAGGTATAGACACTAAAGCTCATACAGGAGCTTTGAAAAAAGGTAAGACTATTGCTGTTTTAGGTTGTGGATTAGATATTATATATCCAAAAGAAAATAAGCAACTTTTAGAAGCTATAGCTCAAAATGGTGCTGTAATATCAGAATATCCACTAAATACATTGCCAAAACCAGGGAATTTTCCAGCTAGAAATAGAATTATTACAGGATTGTCCAAAGGAATATTAGTAGTTGAAGCTGCGAAAAAGAGTGGTTCATTGATAACAGCAGAATTTGCTTTAAGTGAAGGGCGAGATGTATTTGCCATACCAGGAAATATTTATTCGCAAAAAAGCGAAGGCTGCCATAGTTTAATAAAACAAGGTGCTAAATTAGTTACAAGGGCAAACGATATTGTAGAAGAATATAATTTTGTAACTAATCAGCAAAGTATATCTAAAGAAACACAAATAGAATTAGGTTTTTCCATGACAGCGGAAGAACAACTTATATATGATAGTTTATCTTTTACAGAGCCTAAATGTATTGATGAAATCATATATAAATTGAGAATAAATGTTTCGAATATATCGTTTATTTTATTACAAATGAAATTGAAGGGACTAGTTAAAGAGACAAGTCCAAATTTTTATATAAGAGCAATCAGGGAGTGCTTTGAATGAAGAAAAAAACGCTTGTAGTAGTAGAATCGCCAACTAAAGCAAAGACTATTGAAAAATATTTAGGCAATAAAAAATATACAGTAATGGCTTCTATGGGACATCTTCGCGATTTACCTAAAAGTCAGTTTGGTATAGATGTAGAAAATGATTTTGCACCTAAATATATCAATATTCGTGGCAAGGGAGATTTAATTAAATCTTTAAAGAAAGAAGCTAAAAAATCTGAAAAAGTTTATTTAGCCTCTGACCCTGACCGTGAAGGCGAAGCTATTGCTTGGCATCTATCTCATATCTTAGGGATTGATGAACATGAAAAATGTAGAATTGTATTCAATGAAATAACAAAACCTGCTATTCAAGAAGCAGTGAAAAATCCTAAAGAAATAAATATTGATAGAGTAGATGCTCAACAAGCACGTCGTATGCTTGACCGTATTGTAGGATATAAATTAAGTCCACTTCTTTGGAAGAAAATTCGCAAAGGTTTGAGTGCAGGGCGTGTACAATCGGTAACAGTGAAATTAATTTGTGACCGTGAAAAAGAAATTCAAAAATTTGAATCAGAAGAATATTGGACAGTTGATTTTAAATTTAAGAAAAAACCTCGTTCTAGTATGTTTGGAGCAGAGTTAGTAGCTATTGATGATAAAAAATTGATGGTTTCAGCGAAAAAAGAAGATGTAAAAATTGCTTCTAAAGCTCAAGCTGATGAATTATGTAGCGATATTGAAAAAGTTACTTTTAAAGTAACAGAAATAAAGAAACGTCAACGTCATCGCAAAGCTCCAGCACCATTTACAACAAGTAGTTTACAACAAGATGCTGCTAGAAAATTAGGTTTTACTTCACGTAAAACAATGATGATAGCTCAACAGCTTTATGAAGGTATTAGCTTAGGTAAAAAAGGTCCAACTGGTCTGATAACATATATGCGTACAGACTCTACACGTATTTCAGAAATAGCTTTAAATGAAGCTAGAAATTATATTGAAGAGAACTTCGGTAAAGAATATTTGCCAGAAAAACCATATATTTATGCAGCTGGAAAATCTTCTCAAGATGCTCATGAAGCAGTGCGTCCAACAAATATCGCTTTAAGCCCTGCTACTGTTGAAGAATATTTGAGCAAAGAGCAGTTAAAACTCTATAAATTAATTTGGCAACGTTTCTTAGGTTGTCAGATGTTACCTGCTAGCTATGATGTTATGAGTGTAACTATTAAAGGCGATAAGTATTTAGCTAAAGCTACTGGTTCGCAGTTAAAATTTGCAGGCTTTACTGCTGTATATAATGATAGCGATAATAAAAAAGAAAAAGATGTCATCTTGCCAGATTTGCAGGAAGGCGATGAATTATCTATTCAAAAATTAGAAGCAATGCAACATTTTACAGAACCACCAGCTAGATATAATGATGCTTCTTTAGTTAAAACTTTAGAAGAAAGAGGTATTGGTCGTCCAAGTACGTATGCACCAATTATTGAAACTATCTTAGCTAGAGGTTATGTAGTTCGCAGTGATAAAAAATTTGAACCAACTGATTTAGGTTTTGTAGTAGTAGATTTATTGGAAAAATATTTTAAAGATATTGTTGATGAGAAATTTACTGCTGATTTAGAAAATAAATTAGATGAAATAGCAGTAGGTAAAATTCAAAAAAATACTTTGCTTGAAGAATTTTATGGACCATTTGAAAAAACTTTAGAACATGCAGAAGAAGAAATTGGTGAAGTAGAAGTGCCAGATGAAGTTTCTGATGTACAATGCGAATTATGCGGTCGTATGATGGTCATAAAACAAGGTCGCTATGGTAAATTTTTAGCATGTCCAGGTTTTCCAGAATGTAGAAATACAAAACCTATTTTGAAGGATACAGGTGTTAAGTGCCCTAAATGTGGTGGTAAAATCATTGAACGCCGTACACGTCGTGGTGTAGTATTTTATGGTTGTGAAAATTATCCACAGTGCGATTATGTATCATGGGATATGCCACTTACAAGCAATTGCAAGACTTGTGGTTCATTCCTATTTAGACATCGTTTCAAAAATGGAAGAACTATTTTATATTGCAGTAATGATGATTGTGCTACAAGAAAAGAAGATACTCCTATAAATAAGGAAATTAATAAATTAAAAGAAAAAATTCAACAGCAGACTGCTAAGAAATTAGCGGAACTAGCACAAAAAGAAGCACAAGCAAAAGAAGAAAATGAAAATAAAGAGCATAAAGAAGAAAACGAAGCATAAAGAGAAATAGGAAAGGAGATTTTGCGTGAAAAAAGTTATTATCGTAGGAGCTGGTATGGCTGGCAGTGAAGCTGCATGGCAAGTGGCTCAAAGAGGTATAAAAGTAGATTTATATGAAATGCGACCAGAAAAATCTACTCCTGCACATAAGACAGAAAAATTCGCTGAATTAGTATGTAGTAATTCTTTACGTGGTGCAGGACTTGAAAATGCTGTAGGCTTATTAAAAGAAGAAATGCGACAGCTAAATTCTATCATCATGGAATCCGCTGATATAAATCGTGTACCAGCTGGTGGAGCTTTAGCTGTAGATAGAGAAGGATTTAGTCAATATATTACAGATAAAGTAAAAAATCATCCTAATGTTACTGTGATAAATAAAGAGATAGAAACAATACCTCAAGAAGATGATGCTATTACAATTATTGCCAGTGGTCCATTGACTTCAGAAGTATTAGCAAAATCCATTGGTGAATTGACAGGTCAGGATTATTTTTACTTTTATGATGCTGCGGCACCATTAATCAGCAAAGAGTCTATTGATATGAGTAAAGCATATCGTGCTTCTCGCTATGGTAAAGGAACAGCTGATTATATTAATTGTCCTATGGATAAAGAAGAATATGAAAAATTTTGGCAAGAATTGACAACAGCAGAACTTGCACCAATCAAGGAATTTGAAAAAGCTAAGTTTTTTGAAGGTTGTATGCCTGTTGAAGAAATGGCTCGTCGTGGTATAGATACTTTACTATATGGACCATTAAAACCTGTAGGTTTAGAAGATCCTAAAACAGGAAAAAGACCTTATGCTGTAGTGCAACTTCGTCAAGATAATGCAGCAGATAGCCTATATAATATAGTAGGTTTTCAAACTCATTTGAAATGGCCAGAACAAAAACGCGTATTTGGTCTAATACCAGGACTTGAAAATGCTGAATTTGTACGTTATGGCGTGATGCATAGAAACACATTTATTAATTCTCCTGAATTATTGCGACCAACTTTGCAATACAAAGATAGAGATGATTTATTATTTGCAGGTCAGATGACAGGCGTTGAAGGATATATAGAATCTGCAGCTTCTGGTCTTGTGGCAGGTGTTAATGCAGCATATTTAGCTAAAGGAGAAAATCCAGTGATTTTCCCAGAACAAACAGCTCATGGTTCTATGTGCAAATATATTACTTCTGCTGTAGCAAAACATTTTCAGCCTATGAATGCTAATTTTGGTTTGATGCCACCTTTAGAAGAACGCATTCGTGATAAAAAGTTGAAAAAACAAAAAATTGCAGAACGTGCCTTAGAATTTTTAGCAAAATTTAAAATAGATGTATTGAAATTATCTAAGTAAAACTGATAATATGAATATAGCCTATAAATGGAGATGATTTTATGGAAAATTTTAAAGCAACCACTATCATAGCAGTAAAAAAAGATGGAAAAACTGCTATAGCTGGTGATGGACAAGTTACTTTTGGACAAGCTGCTATTATGAAAGCAAATGCCCGTAAAGTACGTCGTTTATATAATGGTAAAGTTTTAGCTGGTTTTGCAGGTTCTGTTGCCGATGCTTTTACTTTATTTGAAAAATTTGAATCTAAATTAATTGAATATCATGGTAATTTAACTCGTGCAGCGGTAGAACTTGCTAAAGATTGGCGTACAGATAGAGTTCTTCGCAAATTAGAAGCATTATTACTCGTTGCTGATGAAAATACAATGTTACTACTTTCTGGTAATGGTGAAGTAATTGAACCAGATGGTAATGTTGCAGCTATTGGTTCTGGCGGATTTTATGCACTTTCAGCAGGTCGTGCATTAGCTAAACATTCTAATTTGACTGCAGATGAAATTGCTAAAGAAGCACTTACTATTGCTGCTGATATTTGTGTATATACAAATCACAATATTATAGTGGAAGAATTAGATAAATAAAGGAGAATAAATTCATGAAATTGAATGAACAAATTCCTCGTCAAGTTGTTGAAGAATTAGATAAATATATTGTAGGACAATCACAAGCAAAACGTTCTGTAGCTATTGCACTTCGCAATAGATGGCGTAGCCGTCATCTTCCAGAAGATATGAGAGATGAAATTATTCCTAAAAATATCTTGATGATTGGTTCTACTGGTGTTGGTAAAACAGAAATTGCAAGACGTTTAGCAAAACTTGTAAAAGCACCTTTTGTAAAAGTTGAAGCTACTAAATTTACTGAAGTAGGTTATGTAGGTAGAGATGTAGAATCCATGGTTAGAGATTTAGCTGAATCTGCTGTACGTATGTTAAAACAAGAAAAATTAGAACAAGTACAAGATAAAGCTAAAGAAATGGCTCAAGAACGTATTTTAGATATTTATGTTCCAGAACCAAAATCCAGTGCTGTATCTAATCCACTTAGTGCTATCTTTGGTGGTGCAAACAAAGAAGAAGAAAGCACAGAAAAAGTGGAAGAACCAAAATATTCTGCTGGCAGAGAATGGTGCAGAAAACGCCTTTTAAAAGGTGAATTAGAAAATGATATTATTGAAATTGATGTTGAACCAAAAGCAGCTCCTGTAATTGGTATGTTTGCAGGTTCTGGCATGGAAGACATGAGCAATAATATTCAGGATATGATTGGCAATTTAATGCCTAAAAAACGCAAAAAACGCAAAGTTACAGTTGCTCAAGCAAGAGAAATCTTCACTCAAGAAGAAGCTCAAAAATTATTGGATATGGAGTCTATTGCTCAAGAAGCTATTGAACTTGCAGAACGTAATGGTATCATTTTCTTAGATGAAATTGATAAAGTTGCAGTAAAGGGATCTTCTTCTGGTCCTGATGTATCTCGTGAAGGTGTACAGCGTGATATCTTACCAATAGTTGAAGGCTCCACAGTATCCACAAAATATGGACAGATGAAAACAGACCATATTTTATTTATTGCAGCGGGTGCTTTCCATATGGCTAAGCCTTCTGATTTAATACCAGAACTTCAGGGTCGTTTCCCAATTCGTGTGGAATTGACTTCTTTAACTGAAGAAGATTTTAAACGTATTTTAACAGAACCAACAAATGCCTTATTAAAACAATATAAAGCATTACTTGCTACAGAAGGTGTTTCCATTGAATTTACTGATGATGCTATTGAAAGATTAGCTCAAGTAGCTTGTGAAGTAAATGAACAAATGGAAAATATTGGAGCAAGAAGACTTCATACAATTATGGAAAAATTATTAGAAGATTTATCTTTTGATGCACCAGAATTAGAAGAAAAAAATGTAGTAATTAATGCTGATTATGTAAATGAAAAACTTGGTGGAATCGTTAAAAATCGCGACTTAAGCCAGTTCATTTTGTAATTTGATAAATATTGTACAAAATTCAAAAAAATATAAAAATTTTCCTTTAAATTGACTTATAGATATGATAGAATAAAAAAAGGAAAGGTTTAACAGAAAATCAAAAGTTTTTCTGTGCAGGAAGGGGATAACAGATGGCAACATTACTTGAAAAAACAAGAAAAATAAATAAACTTTTACAAAAAGCAGAAGTGGTAGAATACGATAGCATTTCCCGTGTACTTAGCAATGTTATAGAAGCAAATGTATATATTGTTAGCAAAACAGGGAAAATCTATGGATATGCCTTCCTTGATGATTTTGAATGTGATACAATGATTGACAAAATCGTAAGCCAAGGAGAATTTCCAAAACACTATGTTAATTGGCTCTTAAAAATGGATAGCACATCTTCTAATATTCCACAAAAAGAAATTTGTGCTTTTGATGATAATAGCGAATGTTTAGTAGAAGGCAAAATTACAACTATTGTACCTATTTATGGCGTTGGTGAACGTATTGGTACATTAGTATTAGCTAAATTTAATGAAGAATTCACAGACGATGATTTATTATTAGCTGAATATGGTGCCACTGTTGTAGGTATGGAAATTTTACGTGATAATTCTCAAAAAATTGAAGTTGAAGCACGTAAAAAAGCTACTGTACAGATTGCTTTAGCAACACTTTCTTATTCTGAAATTGAAGCAGCTGTAAATATTTTAAGTGAATTAAATGGTACTGAAGGTTTACTTGTTGCATCTAAAATTGCTGACCGTGTAGGTATTACTCGTTCTGTAATTGTTAATGCACTTCGTAAATTTGAGTCCGCTGGTGTAATTGAATCTAAATCTCTTGGTATGAAAGGTACTTATATCAGAGTATTAAATGAACACTTATTAGATGAAATTCAGAAATTAAAAAGATAATAATCTTCAAGAACGATGTTGATAAAAACATCGTTCTTTTTATATGAAAGCATGATAATTTATTATTGTGTTTACAAAAAAATTATGATATAATGCTTAACGGTGTAAAAAAACGCACACATTCCGATTTTGTACTGTGTCCTAGTTAGATATACCTTATTGGTACGCTGATAAGAATATCTAAAAGGGTTAAAACAAAGCTAAAGAATGTGGAGGAAAAAATAACAGGAGGTGCACCATCATGGCAGTTATTTCCATGAAACAATTATTAGAAGCAGGCGTTCATTTCGGTCATCAGACTAGACGTTGGAACCCTAAAATGGCTCCATACATTTTCACAGAACGCAATGGTATTTACATTATCGATTTACAGAAAACTGTAAAAAAAGTTGACGAAGCTTATGATTTCTTACGTAGCGTTGCTGAAGAAGGCAAAAGCATTCTTTTCGTAGGTACTAAAAAACAGGCTCAAGAAGCTGTTAAAGAAGAAGCTTTAAAATCCGGCATGTTCTATGTTAACGAAAGATGGCTCGGTGGTATGATGACTAACTTCGCTACTATCCGTAAAAGCATCAATCGTTTAAAAGAACTTGAAGCTATGGAAGAAGATGGAACTTTTGAAGTTCTTAGCAAAAAAGAAGTTCTTGCTTTAAAACGTGAACAAGAAAAACTTGAAAAATCTCTTGGCGGTATTAAAGACATGGAAGAATTACCAGGCGCTTTATTTATCGTTGACCCACGTAAAGAAAGAATTGCTGTAGCAGAAGCTAAAAAACTTAACATTCCAATCGTTGCAATCGTTGATACAAACTGCGATCCAGACGAAATTGACTATGTAATTCCTGGTAACGATGATGCTATCCGTGCTGTTAAACTTTTAACTTCCCGTATGGCTGACGCTGTTATCGAAGGTCGTCAAGGTGAAGCTGGCGAAGTAGTAGAAGAAGTTGCTACTAGCGAAGACGCTGAATAATTTTAGTTAATTTTAAATTTATATAACAATTAAAAAGGTAAGGGCCCAAACCCTTGCCTTTTATTGACTAAGGAGGAAATATTAATGGCTATTACTGCAGCATTAGTAAAAGAATTACGTGAAAAAACTGGTGCAGGTATGATGGACTGTAAAAAAGCTCTTTCTGCAACTGACGGTGATATGGACAAAGCAATTGACTTTTTAAGAGAAAAAGGTCTTGCTTCCGCAGCTAAAAAAGCTGGTCGTGTAGCAGCTGAAGGTGTTGTAACATCTTATATTCATGCTGGTGGACGTATCGGTGTATTAGTAGAAGTTAACTGCGAAACTGACTTCGTTGCTGGTACTCCTGAATTCCAGGATTTCGCTCGTGATATTGCTATGCAGATTGCTGCTGCTAACCCAACTTGCGTACGTCGTGAAGAAGTAGACCCAGCAGCTATTGAACATGAACGTCAAGTTCTTCGTGAACAAGCTATTAATGAAGGCAAACCTGAAAAAATCGTTGAAAGAATGGTTGAAGGTCGTCTCGAAAAATATTATAAAGAAGTATGTCTTTTAGATCAGCCATACATTAAAGATCCAGATGTTACAATTTCTGACCTTGTAAAAGGCAAAATTGCTAAAATCGGTGAAAATATCTCCATTCGTCGTTTCGTAAGATATCAACTTGGTGAAGGTATTGAAAAGAAAGCTGATAACTTTGTAGAAGAAGTTATGGCAGCTGTTAAATAATTTCATTATGAAATACAAAGAGAGAACACTTCGGTGTTCTCTTTTTTGTAATAAGATAAAATTAGTATAAAAATTAGATATAGAAAAAAATTATAATGTCTACCGTTCGCCATAGATATATGATAAAATAAGAAAAGATATTATGCAGGTTGATAATTATAAGTTTTTATGGAGGTTTTATTGTGGCTGATATTAAATATAAACGTATAGTTTTCAAATTAAGTGGTGAATCTTTAGCTGGTGAACAGCGTTTTGGTATTAATCCAGAAGTTGTTGAATCTATCGCTAAACAAATTAAAAAGGTACGTGAGTATGGTATTGAAGTAGCTATCGTTGTTGGGGGCGGAAATATTTGGCGTGGTCTTGCTGGTAGCAATAAAGGTATGGATAGAGCTACAGCAGATTATATGGGTATGCTTGCTACAGTGATGAATGCCTTAGCACTTCAAGATGCTTTAGAAGGTATGGGCGTTGACAGCCGTGTTCAATCTGCTATTGAAATGCGTCAAGTTGCTGAACCTTATATTCGTCGTAAAGCAATTCGTCATTTAGAAAAAGGTAGAGTTGTTATTTTCGGTGCTGGTACAGGTAACCCTTATTTCTCCACAGATACAACTGCTGCTCTTCGTGCTGCTGAAATTGAAGCTGAAGTTATTTTAATGGGTAAAAAGAATACAGATGGTGTATATGATTCCGACCCTAATAAAAATCCTGAAGCTAAGAAATTTGATAGTCTTGAATATTTAGAAGTATTAAATCGTGGACTTGCAGTAATGGATTCTACGGCAACAAGTCTTTGCATGGATAATAAAATTCCTTTAGTAGTATTTAATATAGATAATCATGAAAATATTTTAAAAGCTGCTTTAGGCGAAAATATTGGAACAACTGTTGGAGGTAATGATTAATGATTAAAGAAGTAATAGCTAAAAATGAGGAGCGTATGAAAAAAACTTTAAGTGCAGCAAAATCTGAATTTGCTTCTCTTCGTGCAGGTCGTGCAACTCCTGCATTATTAGATAAAGTAATGGTAGAATATTACGGTTCTTTAGTACCAGTAAATCAGGTAGGTAATATCTCTGTTCCTGAACCTCGTATGATTTTAATTCAACCATGGGAAAAACCAATGCTTCATGAAATTGAAAAAGCGATTACAAGATCTGACCTTGGTCTTAGTCCAAATAATGATGGTACAGTAATTCGTTTAAATATACCTCAGCTCACTGAAGAACGTCGTACTGACCTTGTAAAAACATTGAATAAACGTGCAGAAGAATCTAAAGTATCTGTTCGTAATATTCGCCGTGATGCTAATGAAGCTATTAAAAAATTAGAAAAAGCAAAATCTATCACAGAAGATGATGCTAAAAAAGCTCAAGAAGATATTCAAAAAATCGTAGATAAATATATTAAAGAAATCGATATTGCTAGAGCGGAAAAAGAAAAAGAAATAATGGAAGTTTGATTGTATGGAATATTTAGGATTGCCAGCTGTTGAGGCTATAGAGCGATTAAATTCTAGAAATATAAAATTTAAAATGAACTATACTGTGCCAATGAGAGGCTATTTTAAAGTTGATGATAGTAAACTATATATTGTCAGAGTAAAAGTTTTAGATGATAATGTATTAGAACTTACAGCTGCTGCCAAGATGCGAAAGGAGGTGTAATAGATGGCTTATAAAATTACTGATGATTGCATTTCTTGCGGTGCTTGCGCAGGTACTTGCCCTGTAGGCGCTATTTCTGAAGGTGAAAACCATTATGAAATTGATGCAGATATGTGTGTAGAATGTGGTGCATGTCAAGCTGGTTGTCCAGCAGGTGCTATTGAAGCATAATTGTTTTATTAGCAATAAGCACTGGAAAGGCCCCTCTAAAGAGGGGCTTATTTCTTATATTTTATGTGGAAGGGGCTTCTAGTATGCTCAAAAAAATATTTTCTTCTAAAAAAGAAAAAAGAGATATTTCTATAGATAAACAATTAGATTTAAATAAATTACCACAACATGTTGGTATAATTATGGATGGAAATGGTCGCTGGGCTACTGGAAAGGGTTTAATTAGAACATCTGGACATAAAGCTGGCGTGAAAACACTAAAAAAAATTCTTAAAACTTGTATAAAATATAATATACCTATTTTAACAGTATATGCATTTTCTACTGAAAATTGGAAAAGACCAATGACAGAAGTTAATTTTCTGATGAATTTATTTTCTAGTTTTTTAGCAGAACAAATTGATGAAATGTGTGAAGATAATGTACGTATTCACTTTATTGGAAGAGTTGATGAATTACCAGGCAATTTACCAAATGAATTACATGCAGCAGAAGAACGCACTAAAAAAAATACTGGTGTAAGATTTAATGTTGCTGTAAATTATGGTGGTAGAGATGAGATTGTAACAGCAGTAAAAAATATAGCTAGTGAAGTACAATCAGGTGATTTATCTATTGATAAAATTGATGATAAAGTGATTGACGATAATTTATATACAAAAGATTTGCCACCTGTAGATTTGATGATTAGAACAAGTGGCGATATACGATTGAGTAATTTCTTATTATGGCAGGCAGCGTATGCCGAATTTTGGTTTACAAAAACAAATTGGCCAGATTTTTCTTCTGAAGAATTTCTTCAAGCAATTGTCGATTTTCAAAAGAGAGATAGAAGATTTGGTGGTTTGAGTAGCAAATAATTATATTTAGGGCGGTGGAAGATTTTGCTAACGCGAATTATCAGTGGAATTATTGGTATGATAATAGCTACAGGTGTAATTCAAATAGGGGGTTCATTATTTATAGCAGTTTCTATATTGCTTGCTTGTCTTGCTTGGCGAGAATATGTAAATGCTTTTGCCCATAAGAATTATAATATACCATTGTTTTGGGGCTTATTGATTATTTGTTTTATGGTATTAAGTGGATATATGGCTAATAATATTGCATTTGGTATTGTAGTAGCTATATTTGTTTCCTTAATGAATATGATATTTAATCATAAGCATTTTTCTGTGTTAGATGGTTGTATTACTTTAGCAGGAACAATGTATATAGCTATTCCTTTTTATCATTTAATAATGCTTAGAATGATTGAGAACTCAACTATTTTAGCGACAAATAGTCTTTTAGGAGAATTTTCTGTAGGTTGTATTTTAATATGGCTTACTTTTATTGGTACATGGGCTAGTGATAGTTTTGCTTATTTTGTAGGTTGTAGTATAGGTAAACATCGTTTATGTCCAGAAATCAGTCCTAAAAAAAGCGTTGAAGGTTTTGTTGGCGGAATTTTAGGTTCAATGATATGTGTAGGTCTTTTAGGCAGTTATTTTAATTTTGATATGATGATTATGTTATTAATGGGTGCATTGATAGCAATTATTGGTACATTTGGCGATTTAGTAGAGTCTTGTATTAAAAGATTTGTGAGTATCAAAGATTCAGGTACTTTAATTCCAGGTCATGGTGGCGTGTTAGATAGATTTGATAGTTTATTATTTACAGCACCGCTCGTTTATTATATAGCAATATTTTTATTAGATATTTAAGGTAAAGGAATATAATATAATGAAAAAAATTGCAGTATTAGGTTCAACTGGTTCAATTGGAACTCAAACTTTAGATGTAGTTAGAAATCATAGTGATTTCTTGAAAATTGAAGTTTTAGCGGCTAATAATAATGATGAATTATTAGAACAGCAAATAAATGAATTTAAACCAGCTATGGCGATTTTGCATAATAAAGAAGCTTATGAAAAATTAAAAGCTCGTTATGTAGGAGAAACTAAATTATATTATGGAGAAGAAGGATTAATCGAAGGGGCTACTACAGATAAAATTGATACAGTAGTTACTTCATTAATGGGTTTTGCAGGTCTTCGTCCAACTATGAGAGCTATTGAAGCTGGTAAAAATATCGCACTAGCTAATAAGGAAACTTTAGTAGTAGCTGGTGATTTAGTTATGAAAAAAGCTCGTGAAAAACAAATTGAAATCATGCCGATTGATAGTGAACATGGAGCATTATTTCAATGTTTACATGGCGAAGATATGAATAAAGTTGATAAATTATTAGTTACTGCCTCTGGTGGCCCTTTTAGAGGTAAGAAAATAGAAGAGTTAAGAAATGTTTCAGTAAAACAATGCTTAAGTCATCCAACATGGAAAATGGGACGCAAGATTACTATTGATAGCGCATCTTTGATGAATAAAGGCTTAGAAGTAATTGAAGCAAAACAATTATATAATGTGGATTATGATAAAATTCAGGTAGTAGTTCACCCACAAAGTATTATTCATTCTATGGTGCAATATGTGGACGGCTCAGTTATTGCTCAATTAGGTTCAACTGATATGAGACTTCCTATACAGTATGCACTTACTTATCCAGAAAGAATGGTTTGTCCTGCTGAAAAATTAGATTTTTGGCAAATGAAAGATTTAACTTTTGAAAAGCCAGATACAGACACATTTAGAGGTCTTGCTTTAGCGTATGAAGCAGGAAAAATAGGCGGTTCTATGCCTTGTGTGATGAATGCTACCAATGAAATTGCTGTAGAAGCTTTCTTAAATGAAAAGATTAGTTTCTTAGATATTTATGATATAATAGAAGAAGCTATGCAATCTCATATAACTTTGATAGAACCAGAACTTGAAGATTTATTTGAAATTGATAGCAATATTCGTAAGCAAGTAAAGGAGAAGATTTATAAGTGTTAATCAGTGCAATTGCTATTGTATTTGTCTTTGGTTTGCTAGTATTGGTTCATGAATTTGGACATTTTATTACTGCAAAAAAAACTGGTATGCGTGTAGATGAATTTGCAATTGGTTTTGGTCCTAAATTAGTAAGTACAAAAAGAGGGGAAACAGTATATTCTATAAGAGCTATTCCTCTTGGTGGTTTTAATAAAATTGCAGGAATGGAAAAAGGCATGGATGAAGATGCAGGAGATAGAGCGTATTGGGCTCGTCCTGTATGGGCTAGAATGATTGTAATTTTAGCTGGTTCGATAATGAACTTTATTTTACCTTTTTTGATTTTTGCAGGAGTTTTTTTCTTTAATGGTATACAAACTCCATCAAATGCTCCAGTTTTAGGGCAAGTTATTTCTGGAGAAGCAGCAAGTCAAGCTGGCTTAAAAGATGGAGATAAAATTTTAAGCGTAAATGGAGAACAAATTACTTCATGGACAAATTTTGTACAGAAAGTGCAAAATGCTGATGGAAAAATTTTAAAAATAGAATTTATCCGTGATAATGAACAGATGGCTACTTCTGTTGTGCCAAAATATGATGAACAAGCTAAGCGTGCTTTGATTGGGGTAACTGCGCCAGTTGATGTAAAAAGTGTAGGCTTTGGTGAATCAATTGCTTTAGCATTTGCTACAGTAGTAAATATTATTTACCAAATGTATAGTGGTCTTATTGGCATGATAACAGGTAGTGTTAGTGCAGAATTATCTGGACCAGTGGGTGTAGCTCAAATGACTAGTCAAGCTGCACATTTAGGTTTAGTTCCATTATTACAATTTGCTGCATTATTGAGTTTGAACTTAGGAGTAATAAATTTATTGCCAATTCCTGCTTTAGATGGCGGACATTTTGTAGTCTTATTAGTAGAGGCAATTCGTGGTAAGGCTATTGAAGCTAAATATGTGAGAGTAGTGCAAATGGCAGGTATAATTTTATTATTATCCTTGATGTTTTTTGCTACAGCTCAAGATGTTGGTCGTTTATTTGGCTAAGAGTTAATAAATACGACATAAAAAGGTGTTGGATATAATGATAAAAAGAAAAATGACACGACAAATTAGTATTGGTGATGTAAAAATTGGTGGCGGTGCACCGATATCTGTGCAATCTATGACTAATACTAAAACAACAGATACAAATGCTACAGTAGCACAGATAAAAGCATTAGTAGATGCTGGTTGTGATATTGTTCGTGTAGCTGTACCTGATATGTCAGCAGCTGAAAATATTTACAATATTAAAAGTCAAGTCGATGTACCTTTGGTTGCAGATATTCATTTTGATTATCGTCTAGCTTTAAAAGCTATAGAACAAGGTATAGATGCACTTCGTATTAATCCTGGGAATATTGGCGATGAAGAACGTGTAAAAGCAGTAGTCGAAGCTGCAAAAACAAGAAATATTCCTATACGTATAGGTGTTAATGCAGGTTCACTTGATAAAAAATTGTTGGCAAAATATGGTAAAGTAACACCAGAAGCGTTAGTTGAAAGTGCTTTAGAGCATATAAGAATTCTAGAAAAATTAAATTTCTATGATATTAAAATTTCACTAAAAGCACATGATGTACCATTAACGCTAGATGCTTATCGTTTGATGAGTGAAACAGTGGACTATCCACTTCATTTAGGCATAACAGAAGCAGGCACTGTAAATACAGGAATTATTAAATCCGCTGTAGGTATAGGTGCTTTACTTGCTGAAGGCATAGGCGATACATTTCGCATTTCTTTGACTGGTGATCCTGTGAATGAAGTAAAAGTAGCAAATGAAATTTTAAAAGCATTAGGTCTTAAAGAATATGGACCTACACTTATTTCATGTCCTACTTGTGGTCGTTGTAATATTGATTTACCAAGTATTGCTGAAAAAGTAGAACAAAGATTGTCAGGAATAACAAAACCTATCAAAGTTGCTGTTATGGGTTGTGTTGTAAATGGCCCAGGTGAAGCCCGTGATGCTGATATTGGTATCGCTGGTGGAAAAGGTGAAGGATTAGTCTTCCGTAAAGGTGAAGTTATAAATAAAGTACCTGAAGATAAATTAGTAGATGCTTTATTTGAAGAATTAGATAAACTTATAAAATAAAAAAGAAGCTGTAATAAAATTTTAGTTTTTAATTTTATTACAGCTTTTTTAGTGGCAAAGAAGATAATGAACATTTTTATTTTAGCTAAAGTATGATAGAATATATAAGTTAATTAATATTGAAAAGGGTTTTTCCCATATATTTTAGGAGGAATTTATAGTGCGTACATCTAAACTTTATGCGCCTACATTGCGTCAGACTCCAGCAGAAGCTGAAGTACCTAGTCATCAGCTAATGCTTAGAGCTGGTTTTATTCGTAAAGTAGCAGGTGGGGTTTATACATATTTGCCTCTTGCTTGGCGTACTTTACGCAAAATAGAACAAATTATTCGTGAAGAAATGGAAGCTAAAGACGGTCAAGAATTAGCTCTTCCAATTGTACAACCTGCTGAACTTTGGAAAGAAACTGGTCGTTGGGAAGTTTTTGGCGAAGAAATGTTCCGTTTAGTGGACAGACATAATCGTGAATTCTGCCTTGGACCAACACATGAAGAAATTATTACAGATTTAGTACGTAATGAAGTACGTTCTTATAAACAATTACCATTATTGTTATATCAAATTCAAAATAAATATCGTGATGAAATTCGTCCTCGTTTTGGTCTTATGCGTGGTCGTGAATTTATCATGAAAGATGCTTATTCTTTTGATAAAGATGAAGCAGGACTTGATAAATCTTATAAAGATATGTATGATGCATATACAAATATCTTCAATCGTTGTGGCCTTACATTCCGCCCTGTAGAAGCTGATGGCGGTGCTATTGGTAATGCTACAACACATGAATTCACTGTATTAGCTGAAACAGGTGAATCTGATATCGTTTACTGTGAAAAATGCGATTATGCAGCAAACGCTGAAAAATCCGAATTAAAACCAATTGTTGCACCAGATGAAGAAGAATTACTACTTGAAAAAGTAAATACTCCTGGTACAAAAACTATTGAAGCTGTAGCTGAATTTTTTAATACTCCAATTGAAAAAAATATCAAAGCTGTTATTTTCCAAAATGAAAAAGACCAAGTAATCTGTGCATTTGTTCGTGGCGACCATGAAGTAAATGATGTAAAATTACAAAATATTACAGGAGCAATCACATTAAAAATGGCAGAAGAGTCTGCTATTCGCGCTATTGGTGGTGTGCCTGGTTTCATGAGTCCAATTGGTCTTAGCAAAGATGCAATCGTGGTTGTTGATGCTACAGTAATGGAAATGCATAATGCTGTTTGCGGTGCAAATGAAGAAGATTGCCACTATAAAAATGCTAATCCAAAACGCGATTTCGGTGATGTAATCGTAGCTGATATTCGCCTTATTGAAGAAGGAGATCCATGTCCTCATTGTGGTGCTCCAGTAAAAATGACTCATGGTATCGAAGTAGGACAAGTATTTAAACTTGGTATAAAATACAGTAAAGCACTCGGTGCTACTTTCCTTGATGAAAATGGTAAAGAAAAACCATTGATCATGGGTTGCTATGGTATTGGTGTTAGCCGTACAATGGCAGCTGCTATTGAACAATTCCATGATGATAATGGTATTATTTGGCCTGCATCTATTGCACCATTTGAAGTGGTTATTGTACCTATCAACGCTAAAGATGAAGCTCAAATGCAGATTGCAGAAAAACTTTATGCTGATATGAAAAATGCTGGTATAGATGTACTTTTAGATGATAGAAAAGACAGAGCTGGCGTAAAATTCAAAGATGCTGATTTAATTGGCTATCCAGTACGTATTACTGTAAGCCCTAAACTTTTAGATGCTAATGAAGTAGAAATTAAAGTTCGTCGTGATGGTGCTACTTCTAATGTAAAAGTTGATGATTGTGCACAAACAGTAAAAGATATGCTTAAAAATTTATAATAGATTTTAAGTACGACATTATATAAAAAAGCACCTTAAAAGTTAGATTGTTTTTGACTTTTAAGGTGCTTTTGCTATTTTATTATTTTTGAACTAATTTTGTTAAATAATCAGTTATTTCTTGCCAAAGATTAGGATTTATATCTAAGACTTTGCGTAATCGTTGAGGATATTTGCCATTTTTTTGATAAATTTCAATGATAAATTTTATAGCACAAATTAATTGTTCTTTATTTAAAGCAATATCGATATGTTGACCATATACAGGGTTATTTCCTAACAATCCACCGATATATATTTCAAATTTATGTGGATTTTTAAATGATGGCATTATGCCAATATCTTGAGATTTTGCTTTGCCTAAGCTATTGATACAGCCAAACACACCAATTTTTAATTTTTTAGGTACGATTTGACCATAAAATAAATCATCTAATTCTGTTGCTAAAGCATGTACATCATATAAACCCTTAGTGCAAGTAGTACCTTTACAGATGACGATAGCTCTAACTGTAGTCCCTGTACCACCTAAGCGCAGATTGTGTGCTTTTATTTCAGCTAACATGCTCTCAATATTATCTGGGGAAATTTGTTCAATTTCTATAGTACCTCTAGATGTGGCAGTAATTTTACCATTGCCATATGTTGAAGCAATTTGGGCGATAGCTATTAATTCTTGAGCTGAAAATTCGCCACAATTACCTACAATTCTAGCTGTATAGAAATTATTTTTTTGATGGATTATACCTGCGGGTATCATTTTATTTCTCCTTTGTATTTATATATTGTTTAGTTTTTACCAGCTTTAGAATTTTTTTCAAGTTCAGGAATACTAAGTTCAATAGCACTATTTCTGCTACCACAAGCAGGATAGACTTTATCAAAGCGTTTTAAAGATTCATCAAGATATACTTTTACGCCATCTTTAGGAGCAAATGGACAAACTCCACCGATAGGAAAGCCAGTCATAGGTTCAACTTCATCAGCTTTGAGCATAGTAGATTTTTTGTGAAATTTTTCTTTGAATTTATGGTTATCAATTCGCATATCACCAGCCATAACTACAAGAATAGCATCTTCATTTAATTTAAAAGACATAGTTTTAGCAATATGAGCTTCTTGGCAATTTAAAGCTTTAGCAGCTTCAGTTACTGTAGCACTAGAAACAGGAAATTCCATAATTTTATCTTCCATATTAAATTGTTTGAAATATGATTTTACTTTTCTATGGACATAAAGACAGCTCCTTTTAAAAATAAAAGCCACTAACAAAAGTCAGTGGCTTTATTTTATAATATATTATTTTGCTTTGATAGCAGCATTTAAATCTTCGATGAGTTTATCGATATCGATGCCATGAGCGCCTGCACCTTGTTCGATGTTTTCAAAGTGAGCAGCAGCACAACCGAGGCAACCCATACCAGCGTTTACGAATACTTCTACAGTTTCAGGATATTGGCTAACAACTTCCATAATACCCATTTCTTTAGTTATAGTCATGAAAAATATCTCCTTTATTTATGATTTATAGTGAAATTTGATAATTAATTTTATTCACATGGGAATTATATCATATTTTTTTTAGTTTTGGTATAAGTAAATGATATTTTTGTAAATAATCATAGAAAAATGATATGAATTTATTTTAAATTATTTTTAATAAAGATTTGCTTTGAATATAAAAAATACTATAAGTATATTTTATAAATATTATTTTTAGTGAAGAATAATAAAGATAGATAATTGATAAATTTTTTAGATAGCAGTACAATAAGACATTATGGAAAATAAAAAATATGTTATGGGGATAAAGAGGGAGATTTTATGGAATTTGTAGCTTTTTATTTAGGTGATATCAATATTTATTGGTATGGCTTAATAATTGTCTTTGCATTATTAATAGGCTTAGGTATAAGTAAAATAATGTTTAAATTATATGGTGAAAAATTCAGCCCTATGTGGGATTTATTGATTTTTATAATTCCTGTGAGTTTGATATGTGCTAGAATTTTTTATGTAATTATACATTTAGATGTATATATGTCAAATATAAGTCAAATTTTTTGTATTTGGCAAGGTGGTTTATCTATTTATGGAGCATTATTGGGTTTTCTAGCAACAAGTATAGTTTTTTTGCGCAAATATGGTTATAATTTATGGTTGTGGTTTGATTTGATGATGCCTTCAATTTTATTTGGTTTGATTATTTTGCAATTGGCAAATTTTATGATGCAATTTTCATTGGGAACACCGCTAGGTCTAGATATTCCTAATGACCATAGTTTAGCTGAATATGTAGAATATAGGTATCGTCCAACAGGCTTTGAAGCATACCAATATTTTCAGCCAGTAGCTTTATATCAGGCTTTTGCTTATAGTATAGTATTTATGATTTCTGTCTTATGTTTACTTATAAATAGAAAATATAAATTTTTAGCTGAAGGCACAGTTTTTTTATTTAGTGTTATTTTGATGGCTATTATTAGATTTGGTATTGGCTTTATGTATTTTAGTGTTAATAAAGATATGTTATTATATCCAATGCAGTGGATAGCATTGACTGTAATGATAGCGACTGTATTTATATATGTAGTAAAACGTTTTCAACATAATTGAGTATTTATTTTAAGAGGAAAGAGAGAAGATAGGTGTGCTTAAACAGAAAATATATACAAAAATAATATTATTTATTATGCTAGTTTGTTTACCTTTGATTTTATCGAGCCCTAAAGTAATGCCTGTATCAGCGGCAGAAAATGAAGAAGATATTCCAATCACTATATTAAATTATCATAAGGTTGATAATATGAATATAGCTTTATCAGTATTACCGGAAGATTTTGACCGACAAATGGCTTATTTAAAAGAAAATGGCTATAATACCATAAATACTGACCAATTATATGATTATATGGTAAATGGAGCAGAGCTTCCAGAAAATCCTATCATGATTACTTTTGATGATGGCTATGAAGATAATTACCAAAATGCGTATCCAATTTTGAAAAAATATGGTTTTACAGGTACTATTTTTGTAATTACAGATTTTGTTAGTAATCAGCCTAATTATTTAACTTGGGAACAAATAAAAGAAATGAAAGCAAATGGTATGGATTTTCAATCGCATACAGCTAGTCATAAATCTATGACAGAGCTTACAGAAGCACAGTTAAAAGATGAACTTACAAGATCTAAACAAACATTAGATACTCAATTAAATCAAGATACAAAATTTATGGCTTATCCTACAGGTACATATAATTTATATATTGCTAAATTAGTTAATGATGCGGGTTATCGTGGTGCATTTACGATAAAATATGGTAATGTGGATAGAGCAAGTAATATTTATGCTTTAGAAAGAGTGCCTATTTTCCATACAGAAAACACATTTTTATCTTTTTATGAACGTATGCATTATGTACCAGTATTTGAACGATTAGGTTGGTACAAGAGTTAATCGAATTTGCTATTGAAATAAATTTTGATGACTGTTACAATTATACTTGTATAAATATGATTATTTTATAAAATGAGAGGGGTTTCATTGGTGGAATTTGAACATATTAGTGTTCTACCAGAAGAAGTAATAGCAGGACTTGCTATTAAACCTGATGGTATATATGTGGATTGTACTTTAGGTGGAGCAGGTCATTCGTCAAGAATTGCAAGTCAATTAAATGAAAATGGTCATTTAATTGGTATTGACCAAGATGAAGATGCTATAAAAGTCGCAACTGAGAGATTAAAACAATATCAATGTAAAATAGATATTGTGCATAGTAATTTTAAAAATTTAGAATCCATATTAAATGATTTAAATATAGAATATATTGATGGAATTTTATTTGATTTAGGTGTTTCCTCATATCAATTAGATGAAGCAGATAGAGGTTTTTCTTATATGCAAGATGCACCACTTGATATGCGCATGGATAAAACACAAGATTTTTCTGCATATAATGTGGTTAATGAATATGATGAGGAACAATTAAATCATATTTTTAAGACATATGGTGAAGAACGTTGGAGCAAACGTATAGCTGAGTTTATTGTAAAATATCGTCAAGAAAAAAAAATAGAAACTACAGGTGAATTAGTGGATATTATTCGCCGTGCTATACCAGCCGCTGTGCGAAAAAAAGCAACGGGTCATCCAGCAAAACGCATTTTTCAGGCTATTCGTATAGAAGTAAATAATGAATTAGGAATTTTAGAAAATACTTTTAAAACAGCAGTAAAACATTTAAATAAGGGTGGGAAAATAGCAGTAATAACTTTTCACTCTTTAGAAGATCGCATAACAAAGAATGTTTTTAAAGAGTTATCTCGTGGGTGCATTTGTCCACCGCATTTACCAATTTGTGTATGTAATCATAAGCCTGAGATAAAGCTTTGCAGTAAAGCTATAAAGCCATCAAAATATGAGATGGACGATAATTCACGTTCTAAAAGTGCAAAATTAAGAGTAGCAGAGAAGTTATAATCTTAGGAGGATTTTATTATGTTAGCGCAACGCAAAATTGCTTATGACGAAAGTCAAAAAAATTATAAACAGATGAAAACTAAAAAATTAGTAAAAGTAGAACAGGCAAAAAATGTAAATGTAAATAATGCGTTGCGTTCAAGATGTATTATTTTATTTGTGATTGTTGTAGCTTTAGCAGGATTTTTTATATTGCGTAGTGGTGCAGCTGCTAGCAATGCTTATTATTTAAATCAATTAAAAAATCAATCTACAGTATTAGAAGCAGAAAATTCTCGTCTTCATTTAGAAATAGCACATTTAAAATCACCAGAAAGAATACAATCTATTGCTACACAAGAATTAGGAATGATAGTACCGGATAAGTTTTTCTTTTCAACTAAAAATTGATTATCAATTAAGCCATAAATTTCTTAAACAAATTTTTATTTTAAGATTTTATGGCTTAATTTTTTGTAGTATACATATATAAATAAGTGAGCTATAATATAGTTTGATTTTAGATTGCTAAAAGATATAAAAAGCAAATTCAGGAGGGTTTCCAATGACCATTGAACAACTAGTGTCAGTATTAAATAATGTAGAAGTAAAAGGAGATGTGAATAAAGAAATTGAGTTTATAACTCATGATTCACGTCGTGTGAGAAAAAACACTTTATTCGTATGTATCTGTGGTACTAGGGTAGATGGTAATAAATTTATTCCTCAAGCTATAGAAGCTGGAGCTTGTGCGATTATGACTGAAAAAGATGTAGAAGTTCCTGCAGATATTACAGTTATAAAAGTGCCAAATATGCGTGAAGCAATGGAACTTGCTGTACCATATTTTTATGATTATCCAGGTAAAAAAATGCGTATGATTGGTGTTACAGGAACAAATGGTAAAACAAGTAGCACATATATGCTTCGCGATATTTTGCGTAAAGCAGGATATAAAGTGGGCGTCATTGGCACAATTAAAATCATGATTGAAGATGAAGAGATGCCAATTCATAATACAACACCAGATGTGATTGACCTTCAAGAAATCTTAGATAAAATGTATAAGCAAAATATCGATTATGTAGTTATGGAAGTATCTTCACATGCTTTAGATATGAATCGTATTGCAGGTTGTGAATATGATACTGCAATGTTTACAAATCTTACTCAAGACCATTTAGATTATCATAAAACTATGGAAAATTATGCCCTAGCTAAGGCAAAATTATTTGATAGTTTATCTGCACCAAATTTAGTGAAGTCTAATAAAAATGCTGTAATTAATTTAGATGATGAACTTGGCAGTAAAACAATGATTGAGCATACAAAATGCAATTTAATAACTTATGGTATTAAAAATGATGCTGTATTAAAAGCTGAAAATGTAGAAATAAAAGCATCTGGTGCTTCTTTTGATGTAAAATACAAAGATGATTGTGTTCATTTTGATTTAAAAGTTACAGGTATGTTCAATGTTTATAATATTTTAGGTGTAATTGGCGTAGCTTTAGCTGAAAAAATTTCTTTTGATATAATCAAAGAAACTCTTGAAGCATTTGAAGCTGTAGCAGGACGCTTTGAACTTGTACGTCAAGGTCAAGATTTCAGTGTAATTGTCGATTATGCACATACTCCAGATGGATTAGAAAACGTTTTAAAAACAGCGCGTGAAATCGCTAAAAAACGTTTGATTGTAGTATTTGGTTGTGGCGGTGATCGTGATAGAACAAAACGTCCTATTATGGGTCGTATTGCAGCACAGCTTGCTGATGTGGTAATAGCAACTTCTGATAATCCAAGAACAGAAGATCCAGAATTTATTTTATCTGAAGTAGAAGCTGGTGTGCTTCCTGCCCTTCATGGCAATTTCCATGAAAAAATCACAGATAGAAGAACAGCTATTTTCAGAGCTATTGAACTTGCGCAAAAAGATGATATCGTACTTATTGCGGGTAAAGGTCATGAAAATTATCAGATTTTGAAAACAGGAACTATTCATTTTGATGATAAAGAAGTAGCTATTGAAGCAATTAGGGGGAAGATTAATGGCTAATTATCAATTTTCATTAACACAAGTAATGCAAGCTACAAATGCTATCTTAAAAAAATTGACTTCAGCTTCAGTTTTTGGCGGTGTAACAACTGATACTAGAAAAATTGAAGAAGGAATGTTATTTATTGCCTTAAAAGGTGAAAATTTTGATGGACATGATTTTATTGCTGATGCTGCTAAAAAAGGAGCAATTGGGGCTATTGTAAATAAAGATTATGATATTTCCTTAATTGAAGATATTGATATAGATATTTTAGCTGTAGATGATACATTAAAAGCATATCAAGATTTAGCTCATTTTTGGCGCAAGAAATTCAATATTCCTGTAATAGCAATAACTGGTTCTAATGGGAAAACTACTACAAAAGATTTAACAGCTGCTGTATTATCAGGAAAATATAATGTATTGAAAACACAAGCTAATTTTAATAATGAAATTGGACTTCCTATGACTTTATTGCAATTAGATGGAAGTTATGATGTAGCTGTTGTGGAAATGGGTATGCGAGGATTAGGTCAAATTAAAGAATTGACTGATATCGCTAAACCTACAATGGGTGTAATCACTAATGTAGGCGAAACTCATATGGAACTTTTAGGCTCTATGGAAAATATAGCTAAGGCTAAAGGTGAAATGGCACAAGCTATTGAAATTAATGGAAATGTCATTTTAAATGCTGATGATGAATTTGTTTCTAAAATGAATAGATTGACAAAAGCTCATGCAATTTATTTTGGTATCAATCATGCAGGCGATATCAAGGCTTTTGATATCAAAACTGTAAATGATGGCAAAACAGAATTTGACGCAATTGTTGGCGATAAAGTAGCTCATTTTACATTGAATATGATAGGTATACACAATGTTTATAATTGTTTAGCTGCTTTGGCTGTAGGATATGCTTGTGGACTTACTGTTGAGGAAATGCAAAAAGGATTAGCTACATTTAAACCAACTGCTATGCGTTTTGAATATAAAAGATTAGCTGATTTTAATTTAATAAATGATGCGTATAATGCAAGTCCAATGTCTACAAAAGCAGCTTTAGAAAATTTAACTAAAGTAGCTAAGAAACGTAAAATTTTAGTAATGGGTGATATGTTTGAATTAGGTAGTGTAGAACAAAAAGCTCATGAAGATATTGGTTTATTAGCTGGTAAATTAGGTGTGGATATTGTAATCACTAGAGGCACATTGACAAAATTCACAGCTGAAGCTGCAAAAAAAGCAGGGGTAGCAAAAGTTTTTGAATGTGCAAGTCATGAAGAAGCAGTAGATGTATTGAAAAAAAAATTACAAAAAGAAGATACTGTTTTATTTAAGGGCTCTCATGGTATGCATATGGAAAAAATAATTGAGTTATTGGAGAAAGAATATAAATGATAGAAGCATTTAATTTAAATATGATATGGGCAGCAGTAGCTGCTGCCCTTGTAGTTTTGGCAGTAGGACCATTTTTAATTCCGGAACTACATAAATTAAAATTTGGTCAAAGCATTCGTGAAGAAGGGCCAAAAAGTCATCAAGCAAAATCAGGAACTCCAACTATGGGCGGTATTATGATTGTTGGTGGTATTACTATTGCAACTTTAATTTTTGCAGATTTTACTATAGAAGTGGCTTTAGCTTTATTTGTAATGTTAGGTCATTTTGTTTTAGGATTTTTAGATGATTATATAAAAGTTGTTTTAAAACGTAATTTAGGTTTAAAAGCTAAACAAAAATTACTAGGACAATTTATTATTGCAATTATTGTAACTTATATTGGTATAAATTATACAGGACTTACTCAAGATGTTTGGATACCATTTATTGGACAAACTTATGATATTGGTTGGTTTTATTATGTTTTAGTAATTGGTGTGCTTATTGGTACTACAAATGCTGTAAATTTAACTGATGGTTTAGATGGTTTAGCATCTGGTGCTATGGCTGTAGCTTCATTAGGTTTTGTTGCTGTTTGTTTATATTTCAATAAAGCAAATTTAGCGATTTATAGTTTTGCTTGTTTCGGTGCATGTGTAGCCTTCTTGAAATTCAATTACCATCCAGCAAAAGTATTCATGGGTGATACTGGTTCTCTTGCTTTAGGTGGTGTTTTAGCTGGTCTTGGAATTTTGACAAAGACAGAATTATTATTGATTATCTTAGGTGGATTATTTGTAATCGAAACTTTATCTGTAATCATTCAGGTAACATCTTTTAAAACTACAGGTAAACGCGTATTTTTAATGAGTCCAATTCATCATCATTTTGAATTAAAAGGTTGGTCAGAAACTCGTGTAGTTATGACTTTTTGGTTTGCTGAATTTGTTTTTTGTATTTTAGCTTTATTGACTTTACATTATAGTTAACACTGATTAATATTTAGATAGAGCTAGGTTTCTTTCATTTATTTCTTACGTATTAAAGAAATAAATTTAAAGATTTTAGGAGGTTTTTTTAATGGATTTGAGCAATAAGAAGGTTATTGTAATCGGTGCAGGCATTAGCGGTTTTGCAGCAGCTAAACTTGCTAAAAAACTAGGAGCAGATGTTATTTTAAGTGATGCGAATGAAAAACTAGGTGAAAAGCACGATTTAACTGAGCTTACTGCTTTAGATATAAAAGTAGTTTTAGGAAAACAAACAGAAGCTTTATTTGAAGGTGCAGATTTAGTGATTATTTCTCCAGCTGTACCAAGACATTTACCACTTTTTGAAAAAGTAGCTGAAAAAGTAAAAATTATTAGTGAGGTAGAATTTGCTTATAAATTAGCTAAAGCTCCTATTTTTGCTGTTACAGGTACAAATGGTAAGACTACAACAACTATGCTTTTAGGCGAATTAATGAAGACTATTTATGGTGAAGATAATGTTGGTGTTGGTGGTAATATTGGTACACCACTTTGTGAAGAATGTTATCGTATTGGCGAAAATGGTTGTATTGTAGCAGAAATATCCAGTTATCAGATGGAAGCTTCTAGTGATTTTGCAACAAAAGGTGCAGCTATATTAAATGTAACTCCTGACCATTTGGCTCGTCATAAAACTATGGAAGTTTATCAAGCTGAAAAAGAAAAAGTATTTGCTCATCATACTGAAGAAAATTTCTTAGTTTTAAATTATGATGATGTACATACTCGTGATATGGCAAATAGAGCAAAAAGTACAATCTGCTTTTTCAGTAGTTCCCAAGAATTAGAAGAAGGGGCTTTTGTAAAAGATAATCAACTTGTTATTCGTTGGAAAGGTTTAATGCATGTTATTTGTAATGTAGATGATATGCAAATCAAAGGTAGCCATAATATAGAAAATGCTTTAGCAGCTTTAAGTTTAGCCTTTTTAGCAGGTGGCGATACTATAAAAATGGCAGAAGCTTTGAAAGCCTTTGCTCCAGTAGAACATCGCATTGAACCTGTTAAAACTATTGATGGAGTAACTTATTATAATGACTCTAAGGCAACAAATCCAGAAGCTGCCAATAAAGCAATTGCAACATTCCCACATATAATTTTGATAGCAGGTGGTGATGATAAAAATACTCCACTTGATGAATTTTATGCTTTAGTAAATGAACATGTGGATAATTTAATTTTAGTTGGCGATGCTACAAAACGTTTTAAAGAAGAAGCTTTAAAACATAATTATCCAGAAGATAAAATTTATGAAGCAGGATATTCTATGCAAGAAGCAGTAAATTATGCTCATAAAATAGCCAAAGCTCCACAAGTAGTATTATTATCACCAGCATGTGCAAGTTTTGATATGTATGAAGGTTATGAAGCTCGTGGTCGTGATTTTAAACGTTTAGTTAATGAATTGAAATAAGTTTAGATAGAGAAAGTGAGAAAATAGTATGAGGATAATTGTATCTGGCGGTGGCACAGGAGGACATATTTATCCAGCAATTACATTGATAAATAATATAAAAAAATTAGTGCCAAATGCAGAATTTCTCTATGTAGGTACTAAAAAGGGTTTGGAAGCTGATATTATTCCACGTGAACAAATTCCTTTTGTTACCTTAGATATAAGTGGTTTTGAACGTCATTTGACTATGAAAAATTTTGTAGTAGCAGGTAAGGCGTTTAAGGCTGTGGTAAAAGCTAGAAATATAGTTAAAAATTTCAAACCAGATGTGGCTATTGGAACAGGTGGATATGTATGTGGACCTATTTTGATGGCTGCAAGTTTGATGGGAGTACCAGCTTTGATACAAGAGCAAAATGCTATTCCAGGTGTTACTAATAAAATTTTAGCAAGATTTGTAGATAAAATAGCAGTAGGATATAAACGAGCTTTAAGTTATTTTCCTGAAAATAAAGTAGTATTCACAGGTAATCCTATTCGTGATGACATTTTGTTGAGTACAAGAAATGAAGGTTTAATGGAATTCTCATTAGATACTACGAAAAAAACAATTTTAGTATCTGGTGGAAGTCGTGGTGCTCATAGCATTAATAAAGCTATGCTTGAAGTTCATAAACATTTTGCCAATAATTATCGTGTGCAGATTATGCATGTTACAGGTAAAAATGAATATGATTTTGTAAAAAATGGCTTGGCTGATTTAGGTGTTAATTTAGATAAAGCAGATAATTTAGCTGTTTATCCATATTTGTATGATATGCCAAAAGCATTAGCAGCTACAGACATAGCTGTTTTTAGAGCTGGGGCTACAAGTTTAGCAGAGCTTACAGCAAGAGGTGTACCAGCGGTATTAATACCATATCCATTTGCAGCAGAAAATCATCAAGAATTTAATGCTCGTGAATTAGAAAAAAATGGAGCTGCTAAAGTTATCTTAAATCGTGAACTTACAGGCGAAAAATTGATAAATGTATTAGAAGAAATGCTTGCTAGTGAAAATCGTCTACAAGAAATGGTAGAAGCTAGCCGTAATATGGGAAAACCTAGTGCTGCTTTAGCTATTGCTGAAATAGTAGTGGATTTGGCTAAAAAAACAAATTATTGATTGTGAGAGGTGTACTTGAAAAGTGCTTGAAGGTATAAAAAAATTACATTTTGTTGGCATTGGTGGCGTAGGTATGAGTGCCATTGCTGAAGTAATGTTAGACAAAGGATATGAAATATCTGGTTCTGATTTAAGTGAATCAGCAGTAGTAAAACATTTAAAAGCAAAAGGTGCTACAATTTATAAAGGTCATGATGCTTTGAATGTAGAAGGTAAAGAAGCATTAGTTTTATCTTCTGCTATACATCAAGATAATCCTGAACTTGTAGCTGCGAAAGCTAAAGGCTTAAAATTATTTCATCGTTCTGATATCTTAGCTTATCTATTAAATGATGCTAAAGGAATAGCAGTAGCAGGTGCTCATGGAAAAACAACTACATCTTCTATGATCAGTGTAGTTTTAGAACATGCAAAAGTTGACCCTACAATTTTAATTGGCGGTTTTGTAGATTATTTAAAAGGCAATGCAAAACTTGGTAAATCCGATTATTTAGTAGCTGAAGCTGATGAAAGTGATGGCTCTTTCTTGAAATTCTATCCTAAAATTGCAGTTGTTACTAATATTGAAGATGACCATATGGATCATTATGGTTCTATGGAAAACATCATCAAAGCATTTATCCAATTTGTACAGAATTTAGATAAAGAAACAGGTCTTGCTGTATTATGCTTTGATAATGAAAATATTAGAAATATAGCAGATAAAGTGGATAGAAAATATATTTCTTATGCTTTGGATCATGATGCTGATTATATGGCAAAAGATATTAAAATAGATGGACCACATACAAGCTTTACTGTTATTTATAAAGGTGAAGTTTTAGGAGATGTAGCTCTTAATATTCCAGGCAAACATAATGTATTAAATGCATTAGCTACAATTGCTGTATGTCATCATATGGGATTGAGCATAGAAGAAATAGCAGAAGGATTTAAGGTTTTTTCTGGTACAAAACGTCGTTTCCAAACAAAATTTAGAAATGAAAATGTTTGGATTGTAGATGATTATGCACATCATCCAACTGAAATTCAAACAACTATAAAAGCTGCTAAACAGACAAATCCAAAACGTTTAATAGTAGCTTTCCAGCCACATCGTTATAGCAGAACACAATTATTACAAAAAGAATTTGGTTCTTGTTTTGTAGGTGCAGATGTATTGGTATTAACTGATATTTATGCAGCAAGTGAAGACCCTATCGAAGGAATTTCAGGTAAAACTATTGTAGATGAAGTAAAAAAACAGACAGGTGTAGATGCTGTTTACATTGAAAAATTAGAAGATATTGCACCATGGCTTAAAGAAAATATTCAAGCTGGAGATTTAATCATTACTATGGGTGCAGGTAATATCTATACTGTTGGTGAAAATTTAGCTCAAAGTTTATAATTGTGAGGAATAGAAAATGAATTTTAAAAAGATTGTTGTCTTGATGGGTGGTCCATCTAGTGAAGCAGAAATTTCTAGATTAACTGGTACAGCTATTTTAAATGCTTTACAAGAAAAAGGTTATAATGCAGTAGGCATGGAATTTGTGCCAAAAACATTAGTGGAAGATATCAAAAAAAGTGGCTGTGATATTGTATTTAATGCTGTTCATGGTAAATATGGTGAAGATGGCAGAATTGCAGCAGTACTTGAAATGATTGATATGCCATATACAAGTTGCAGCGTTTTATCCAGTGCGATAACAATGGATAAAGTAGCAAGTAAACATCTTTTCCGTTCTACAGGAATTTCTACACCAAATTGCCTCATTTATCGTAAAACAGATACTGATAGAAATTTAGTAGAAGAAATTGCTGGTAAATTCTCTATGCCAGTAGTTGTAAAAGCAGCATCTCAGGGCTCTAGTATTGGAGTAGAGATTGTAGAGAAAAAAGAAGATTTACAAAAAGCAATTGATGCATGTTTTGAATATGATGATGCTATTTTAGTTGAAGAATTCATCAAAGGTAGAGAATTATCTATTCCTGTTTATGGAAATAAAGAAAAGAAAGCTTTACCAATTATCGAAATAACTACTAATTCTGGTAGATATGATTATAAGAGCAAATATACAAAAGGTGAATCTTTCCACATTATTCCAGCACCACTTAGCGAAGAATTAACAGCTAAAATTCAAAAATTATGTATTGATGCATGTACAGTAGCTGATTGCCGTGGTGTTGTACGTGTAGATGTTATGCTCAGTGAAGAAAATATTCCATATGTATTGGAAATAAATTCAGTTCCAGGTATGACACAGACATCTTTAGTACCAGATGCAGCAAATCATGTAGGCATCTCTTTTGGTGAATTATGTGAAATGATTTTGCAGATGGCTATAGAAGAAAAATAAGGAATAATTTATGACAAAAAAGCAAGTTAAATCAAAAAGATTAATTGCAGCTAAAAATTTAAAAAGAGGCCTAATAGGCCTCTTTGCTATACTAGCAATTATATTTATAATTAACTCGCCTATATTGAAAATAGGTTATGTAAAAGTTACAGGTAATTCTTATTTACCTAGAGAAGATGTTTTGCAAATTGCACGAATAACAGAACCTATAAATATTTTTTCTGTACAAACTGATGTTATTCAAAATTATTTACAAAATGATTTACGCATAGATACAGCTAAAGTTTGGCGAGATTTTCCGAACTGTTTAAATATAGAAATTGTAGAAAGATTACCACTTGCAGTTATGAATTGCAGTTATGGTTATGTTGATTTAGATAAAAATAGTGTGATAATTGACACATATAAAGATCCTAAAAAGATACAAAAGCCAGTGATAGTAGGCACTTCTTTAGATGATGTATATACTGGTGATAAAGTTGAAAATGAAGTAGTAAATAAGGTTTTAAGCTATTTAGGTTATTTAAAACCAGAAGTATTACAACAGATTATACAAATAAATATTGCTGATGCAAATACTATTGAAGCTTATACCCTAAAAGGAACAAAAATTATTTTAGGTAATATAGAAGATCCAGAGGATTTAGCAAATAAAACAAATGAATTTTTTTATGATGTAAAGACAACAACTATACCAGTTGAATACATTGATTTTAGTTATGCTCGACCAGTATTAAAAATAAAGCAATGAGGCTAAATAATGATTAGAGATAAAAAATTTTATTCGATAATTTTTATATGCTTTTTATTGGGATTTATGATATCTGTTCAAGTAAGGACGGCTCAAGAGAATGTGAAGACATCTACTCAATATCAACGAATAGAAAAATTATCTGATATGTTATTGCGTACGGAACAAGAACGTGATGAATTAAAAGCAGAAATTGTTAGATTGAAAGAAGATGGAAATTTGCGAAAAGAATTTCCTGAAAGGATAAATTTTTTAGCAGGAACAACAGCAGTTAAAGGACCAGGTGTAGTAGTATCTATTGAAGATAGCAAAAAAATCATATCAAATTCAGATAATACGAATTTATATATAATTCATGATGAAGATATTTTAAAAGTAATTAATGAATTACGAGCTGCGGGGGCAGAAGCAATCTCATTGAATGATCAAAGACTGATATCAACTTCAGAAATTCGCTGTGCAGGTCCTACTATTTCAGTAAATAACACAAGAGTAGCAGCTCCATTTGTAATAAAGGCTATAGGTAATGCCAAAAGTATGGAAGATGCTATAAAAATGCGTGGTGGAGTAGCTGAAACTTTGAGTGTATGGGGAATACAAGTGGATATAAAAAAGGATAATAATATAGTTATTCCTGCATATAAGGGTGCAACAGAATTTAAATATGTAACAGCTATATCTCAATGAGTTTTATGTAGGGGATTTTTATGAAAAATGTAGTTATTTTATGTGTGATAGCAGGTTTATTAGGTGGCAGTATAGGATACATAGTGCCAGTTGTTATTCCTATAGAATATAATAAATTATTTTCAGTGGCTATATTAGCTGGGATAGAATCTGTTTGTAGTGCTATTAAATTAATAATCAGAGATAAATTTAAAGGCAATATTTTTATTATAACTTTTTTTGCAAATGTAATTATTGCTGTATTATTTGTGTTTATTGGAGATAGTTTAGGATTAGATTTATATTATGTAATTTTATTAGCATTAGGTTTTAAATTATTACAGGATTTAGATGTAGTTAAAACATATATATTTACTAAATGAAATAAGTCTCTTGATACAAGATAATAGTTAAATAAAATATTTAAGCTATTAAACTGTTGTATTGAGAGCTTTTTTATTATATATTAGAATATATTGGTAGGGTTTTAATAAAGCAATTATTGACAAAATAACAAATAAGATATTGGCTAAACATGTTTTTTGTTATATAATTAGTTATTAAGTGTAATATTTTTTAATTTTATAAGTAATTGAAAGAATAATTAACACATAAAATTACAGGATTGTAAATATAAAATTTTAGTAGAACTAATTTAAAATTAAAAAAAGCTTATGAGAATAGAGAACTGGGGGTTACAGTGGTGTTTGAGTTTGATCAGGAACAAGAAATGGAGCCGATTGCGAAAATAAAAGTAGTTGGTGTTGGTGGTGGCGGTAATAATGCCGTAAATAGAATGATTGCTTCTGGTTTAAAGGGAGTAGAATTTATTGCGATAAATACAGATGCACAAGCATTAGTACATGCTATGGCACAAAATCGCATGCAGATTGGTGAAAAATTAACTCGTGGTTTAGGTGCGGGTGCTAGACCAGAGATTGGCGAAAAAGCTGCTCAAGAAAATCGCGATGATATCATAAAAGCATTACAAGGTGCAGATATGATTTTCGTAACTGCTGGTATGGGCGGTGGTACAGGTACAGGTGGTGCTCCAATTGTAGCTGAATGTGCTAGAGAAGTTGGCGCTCTTACTGTAGGTGTAGTTACTAGACCATTTACTTTTGAAGGTAAAAAACGTTTGAAACAAGCAGAAGCTGGTATTGCAAATTTAAAAGCAAATGTAGATACTTTGATTACAATTCCAAATGATAGATTGTTGGATATTATTGATAAGAAAACTTCAATGGTAGACGCTTTCCGTATAGCAGACGATGTTCTTCGTCAAGGTGTACAAGGTATTTCCGACTTGATTGCTGTTCCAGGTCTTATCAATCTTGACTTTGCTGATGTAAAAACAATTATGAGTAACGCAGGTTCTGCACTCATGGGTATAGGTGAAGGTCAAGGTGATAATGCAGCTATTGATGCAGCTAAAATTGCAGTAAATAGCCCATTGTTAGAAACTTCCATTCAGGGCGCAAAAGGTGTGTTATATAATATTACTGGTGGTCCAAATTTAGGCTTAGCACAAGTAAATGAAGCTTCAAGAATTATCTCTGAAGCTGCTCATGAAGATGCAAATATTATTTTTGGTACAGCAATAGATGAAACTCTTGATGATACTGTAAGAATAACTGTTATAGCTACAGGATTTGACGAAAATGCTGATGAAGGTGTACCTGAATTTCCTTCAGTACCAAAACAGCCAGCAGTAGAAGAAGTGGGAATGGGCTTCCCAGATCTTCCACCATGGATGAGACATAGTAGTAAATAAGGTTATTAACAGGCAATCATGACATTGATTGCCTGTTTTTTGCTCAACAAAGAAATAATTTCAACAGGAAGTGAAAGTATGCGACGATATATACCTTTATTGATAATTGGGTTATGTATTGTATTTATGGTATTAGCGACTTTACTTTATACAACACAAAGTGTTGGCAAAAAAGAACAAGCCAATAAATTTATACCTGTAACTAAAACTTTAACAGTATATACTACAATTCCTGTAGAGATGGCTTCGATTATTGCTAGTGAATATCAAAAAGATGCTAATATTCAAGTTAATTTTATTCCTATAGCAAAAGAGGATTTAATAAATAATTTTCAACATAATAATATAAAAGATGTTGATATGGTCTTAGCAGATTCAACAGTTTTAGAAGAATTAAAAAGTTTAAATGCATTAACAAGCAATATATCTGAAGAAGAAGATATTGTAAAAGAGCGATTTAAAGATAATAATAATTCTTGGATTGGTGTATGGTATGACCCTATTGTTTTTTGTTATAATTTAGATTATGTGAAAAATAATTGGCAAATTCCTTTGACTTGGAATGATTTAGCACAGAATAATAATATAAAAATAGCTATGACAGATTTTATGGTGGCTTCAGCTGCTGCAAATGTATTGTATTCGTTAAGTCAAGATAAAAATATAGATAATACTATATTGTTGATGCAACAAATTCATGCTAAAGTAGTGCGTTATGCTAAATATTTATCCACTCCAGTGCGTATGGTTGGTATGGGAGAGGCTGATGTTGCTATAGCAGTACAAAGTGAAACGTTGCGATATATAAATGATAATTATCCTATAAGCATCATTTATCCAAAAGACGGGACTGCATACCAATTGACAGCTGTAGGCATTGTTAAAGATAGTAATCAACAAGTAGAGGCAAATAATTTTATCAAATGGTTATTAGGTGATGATATTCAAATCAGTTTACAAAAAAATCGTTATTATTATGTACCAACAAATTACACATCTTTAACTTATAAAGAATTTGCAGGGAAAAATATAAGATTTTTAGAAAAGAATAATATTTTTGATGAAAATGCCAAAAAAGCTATTTTAGATGAATGGGTAACAAATGTGCGTTTAAAAAATTAAAGTAATTGGAGTTTAAACTCAGGAGGAGAAATTATGTTAAAAGCCGGTTTTATAAGTTTAGGTTGTTCTAAAAATCTAGTAGATACAGAAGTTATGCTAGGTATTTTAGCCAAAAATAATATTGAGATCACAGCTGAACCAGCAAAGGCAGATATTTTAATTGTAAATACATGTACTTTTATTCAATCTGCTAAAGAAGAATCTATCACAACTATTTTAAATATGGCAGAATATAAACAAGAAGGCAAAGGAAAATGTCGTTCTTTGATTATTGCCGGTTGTATGGGTCAGCGTTATGGTCAGGAATTATTAGAAGAATTTCCAGAAGTAGATGCTATCGTTGGCACTGGTGCATGGAGCCGTATTATGGAAGCTGTTGAAGCTACTATTCAAGAAAGAAAACGTGTATTGATTACAGGTGAATCTAAAGAAATTTACACTGCTTTAACACCACGTATTTTTACTACTCCATTTTATAGTGCATATATTAAAATTGCCGAAGGCTGTAATCATCGTTGTGCATATTGTGCTATTCCATATGTACGTGGTAATTATCGTAGCCGTACTATTGAGGATATCAAGCAAGAAGTTGAAGCTTTAGCTGAAAAAGGTGTAAAAGAATTTAATATTATTGCGCAAGATACAACTTATTATGGTAGAGATATCTATGGAAAACCATCTTTAGTGGAATTATTAAAAGAATTAGTTAAAATTGAGAAAGTAAAATGGTTGCGTATACAATACGCTTATCCACATACATTTACAGATGAATTAATCGATTTGATTGCTAGTGAAGATAAAATCTGTAATTATGTAGATTTACCATTACAACATGCTCATAATGATGTATTAAAACGTATGCGTCGCAGTGATACAAAAGAAAGTGTAGAAGCATTATTAGCTAAATTGCGTGAACGTATTCCAGGTGTTGTAATTCGTTCTAGCTTTATTGTTGGTTTCCCTGGAGAAACAGATTCTCAATATACTACACTTCGTAATTTTGTAGAAAAACAGCGTTTTGATAAAGTAGGTATTTTCTCTTATTCTCGTGAAGAAGGAACACCTGCTTATGATATGCCAAATCAAGTTGATGAAAATATCATGCAGGAACGCTATCATGATTTAATGAGTCTTCAAAGTAAAATTTCTGAAACTATCAATATTGAAATGGAAGGTAAAGTCCTTGATGTATTGATTGAAGGTCGCGATGATGAACAACATATGGCATATGGTCGTTCTTATCGTGAAGCTCCAGATGTAGATGGTCAAGTATTTATCGAAGGTGATGATATCAGTCAGCCAGGCGATATTGTTAAAGTTAGAATTTTACAAGGCTTTGATTATGATGTAGTGGGTGAACGCGTAGACGCGTAAATAATTTAATTGGAGATGAGTTTTAGATGATAGTAGAAATCGTAACTACAGGTAGTGAATTGTTATTAGGTCAAGTAATCAATACAAATGTAGCTTATATGTCAGCTCGTCTTAATGAATTAGGTTTTGATGTAGTATATCAAACAACTGTTGGTGATAATCATGATCGCATGAAAGCAGTGTTAGAGCATGCATTATCTAGAGCAGATATCGTCATAACTTCTGGTGGTTTGGGACCAACACAAGGCGATATAACAAAAGAAGTATCAGCAGAAATCTTTGGACGTAAATTAAAAATTCATGCTGAAAGTAAACGACGCATGGATGAACATTTTGCTCAAAGACATGTTGTTTGGACTGAAAATAATTTGCGTCAAGTAACACTTCCAGAAGGTGCTGAAGTATTTTTAAATTATAATGGCATAGCTTCTGGTGTTGTCTTAGAAAATAATGGTAAATATTTAATTAATTTACCAGGTCCACCAAGTGAAATGAAAGATATGTTTGAACGTAGTTTAAAGCCATTTTTACAAAGAAAATTTGGCTTTAAATATGTGATTGTATCTAAAGTATTAAACACTTGTGGTATAGGTGAGTCTTTATTAGAAACAAAGATAAAAGATTTGATTTTAGCACAATCTAATCCAACTTTAGCATTACTCATTCGACCAGAAGGCGTAATTATTCGCATCACAGCTAAAGCATCAACTCATAGTGAAGCAGAAAAAATGATTGAAGTAGTAGAAGCTCAAGTAAAAGCTCGTGTTGGTGAATATATTTATGCTGTTGATGATGAGAATATGGAAGAAGTCGTAGCTAAATTATTGAAAGATAATTGCTTGACTGTAGCTTGTGCTGAATCCTGTACTGGTGGAATGCTAGCTAGTAGATTGACATCTATTTCAGGAAGTTCTATGTATATTAAAGGCAGTATTGTAACTTATAGCAATGAGGCTAAGATGAAATTCCTTGATGTAGATAAAGAAATTTTAGATACAAAGGGTGCAGTATCACCAGAAGTAGCTAAACAAATGGCTGAAGGTGTAAGAAAAGCTGTAGGTTCTGATATTGGTGTAGGTATAACTGGTATAGCAGGTCCTACTGGAGGAACAGATAAAAAGCCTGTAGGTTTAGTTTATATTGCTGTAGCTGGTAAAGATAATACAGTAGTAAAAGAAAATGTTTTTTCTGGTGATAGAGCACGTGTAAGATATCGCTCTACTCAGCAAGCATTAGAAATGATAAGACAATATATTAAGAATAAATAATGGATTATATTTCTTTGATATGAAGAAATAAAGTAAATAGGAGGACTATTTTTTGGAAGAAAAAATTATTAAATTTGAAGATATGCAATTAAGTAAAAAGGTATTAAATGCTGTTCGTGATATGGGATTTGAAGAACCATCTCCAATTCAAGCACAGACTATACCTTTAGCGTTAGAAGGTCATGATGTTATAGGACAAGCCCAAACTGGTACAGGCAAAACAGCAGCGTTTGGTATTCCAACTATTGAACAAATTGATGAAAAAAATAAATACATTCAAGCTTTAGTATTGACTCCAACACGTGAGCTTGCTATTCAGATTGCAGAAGAATTTAATAAAATTGGTAAATACAAACGCGTGAAAACTTTACCTGTATATGGCGGTCAAATGATAGATCGTCAAATTAGAGCTCTTCGCTTTGGGGTTAAAGTAGTAGTAGGTACTCCAGGTAGACTCATCGACCATATTCGTCGCAATACTATAAAACTTGACCATGTAAAAATGCTCATTTTAGATGAAGCTGATGAAATGCTCGATATGGGCTTTATTGAAGATATTGAAGAAATCATGTCAAATGTGGCACAAGGTGAAAATCGTCAGACTTTATTATTCTCTGCTACAATGCCAGCACCAATTGAAAAATTAGCACGTAGCTATATGCATAATCCGCAAAAAGTAATGATCAGTCGTGAACAACTTACAGTGCCATCAGTTGACCAATTATATTTTGAAACTCGTGATAAATTCGAAGGTCTTTGTCGTGTACTTGATATAGAAGATAGTGGTAAATATATTATTTTCTGTCGTACAAAGAAAAATGTTGATGACCTTCAAGCTTCACTACAAGTTCGTGGTTATATGGCTGGTAGCTTACATGGTGATATGAGCCAAGCACAGCGCGACCGTGTTATGCGTCGTTTCCGTGAAGGAAAACTTGAAATTTTAATTGCAACAGATGTGGCTGCTCGTGGTATTGATATAGATGATATCAGTCATGTAATCAATTTTGATATTCCACAAGACCATGAATCTTATGTACATCGTATCGGTCGTACAGGTCGTGCTGGTCGTACAGGTATCGCTGTTACATTCATTGAGCCAAAAGAATATCGTCAATTAAAATTAATTGAACGCATGACAAAATCTCGCATGATACGAGGAGAGCTTCCAACACCTGCTGATGTTATTGAACGTCAAAGAGAAGCAATCAAAGAACGTTTGTTGAAAACATTAAATAATAATACGTATGCAGATTATCATTTAATTATTTCTGATATTGCTAATGAAGGTTTTGATTATGTAGATATCGCAGCAGCAGCGTTACAGCTTTCTATTGAAGGCGTGAAAGAAAAAGACGATAAGGTTTTAGATGAACGTTTTGAAAATACAGGTGGAGCACCTGGTATGGTACGTTTATTCTTAAATATTGGTCGTAAACAAGGTATTCGTCCACAAGATATCGTGCGCACATTTGCTTCAGAAGTTGATATTCCAGGTAGCATAATTGGTGTAATCAATATTTATGACAAATTTACTTTTGTGGAAGTGCCAAAAGATATAGCTGAAAAAGTAATATCTGTAATGCATAGAAATACTATTAAAGGCTATAAATTAAATATTGAACCTGCAAAAGGTAAATAAAAATAAATAGAGCATTTATAATAAAAATAGCATTATCTTTAGGGATAATGCTATTTTTGTTTTATTTTATATTTTTGTCTGTTGAAGAATTATCATAATTGAAATTTAAGTTTTTTATTTTTTCATCAATTTTATGAGCGATTTCTGGATTATCTGCAAATAATTCATGAGTTAGGAAATAAAGATAAGAGGAATTATAATAAACTTGTTTACGTATTTCTAATTGATTTTGTTGAAGTGCTTTTATTTCATTGAATAAAACTATAAGATTTTTATTTAATGTTGTTAATTTCTTATCTATATCTGCACTGTGAATAAATTCAGTAGATTTTTCAGAAGGTATCTGTTTATGAGGATTTAAAATGCGTTCACGACAAAATTCAGATAGGGATTTCTTTTGTTTTTTAGCTTCTTTTTTTAGAGCTAATTTATCATTATCAGTTAAATTAATAGAAATTTGTCCCATATAAAATAACCACCTTCATAATCATAATAAATTAATTATATCATATAATCTGAATGTGGTTGGTTTTTGTTAAATTTAGTAGAGATTTTAAGAAATTATAACTTGAATATGTTTACTTTCTAGCTCAGCTTTAATGATATCTGTAATATGATTATCTGTTATTACTATTTTTACACTATCTTTTAAATTTAAAGGAACAACGCTATGCTTAGAAAATTTTTCACTTTCAGTCAAAACGATTACATATTCTGCTTGGAGAGCCATATCACGCACAGCTTGAGCTCTCATTTGGTCTTTATTAGTAAAACCTATCTTTGAAGAATAGCCATCAGTGCCAATGAAAAAGAAATTTACCAAATGCGAGCGTAAAGCCCCTAAATTTATTTATGGAGACATAAGCTCGCTAAAAAACAATGATTCGATATCATTGTTTTTTATTGTATTATATTTTTAATAGTTATATAATACTTTTATGAAATATAAATCAAATAATAATATAGTATATTCTTGTAAATATCATGTAGTATTTTGTCCTAAATATCGTAGAAAAGTGTTGAACAATGGTGTTGATGAACGATTAAAGGAGTTGATTAATAATATTTGTCAGGAGCTTCACGTCGATTTAATCGAGATGGAAGTAATGCCAGACCATGTTCATTTGCTTT
>NZ_FOCY01000042.1:0-13304 GCF_900110235.1 Megamonas sp. Calf98-2
AAATGAAGGATTAAGAATATTAAACATAGCATAAATAACATATACAAGAACCGTAGGAACTATGGGGATAGCTCGGAGATACTGTATTCGTTAGAATACTTGACCGAGAACCCTGCGACTTTAGTCGTGGGAGGTTCAGGAAAATTGCATTTAGTGATTTTGATGGGACATTATATTTTCACCATGAAGATATCATACCGCAAATAAATATAGAAGCTGTAAATGAATGGAGAAGCAAAGGCAATATCTTTGTTTTATGTAGTGGTAGAGATGTTCATTCTTTAATGCATGAAGTAAATAATCAAGAGCTTACTTATGATTTTGTAATTTGCAATAATGGTGGAACAATTTTTGATAAAAATTTAAAATTAATAAAATCCTTTCCTTTGGATAAAATTCAATTAGAAAAACTTGTTCATAGCGATATTGCCAAAGAAAGTTGGCATATTTTATTTTCTTCAGCAGAAAAAATGAGAACTACGATAAATAGCCCTAAATCGCAGTTGTTAAAGTATTTTGAGTCTGAAAAATATAAAAATCAAGACATCATTCAAAGAATAACTGTAGAACAAGCTTTATCTGAAATGAATGTAATACAAATTAGTTTAGCCTATGAAACAGAAGAAATTGCTAACAATTATGCTAAACGTATAAATAATGAATTTGAAGGAGCTTTCTTAGCTAATATGAATTTAAATTGTATAGATATATGTGCTAAGGGAATAAATAAAGCTCAAGGAGTCAAAGAATTATTGAATTTGCAAAAAGATAAATACTTTGAACAGGTTTTAACAATAGGCGATGCTCAAAATGATGTGCCTATGATAAAAGAATTTGAAGGGTATAGTTTAAATTCAGCAACTATGCATGCTAAAAATGTTGCAACAAAGTTGTATGATAGCGTAGGCGAAATGTTATTAGATAATTTATAAAATGTAAAAAAACCTAAAAATGTATACTATAAAATGTATGCACTTTTAGGTTTTTTTGTTATGTTTATAAACTGAATTTATGATTTTTTAGTATAAATATAATTTAAGTTGTAGTTTATTTTGAAATATTTTTAAAATTTTAAAATAAATATATATTACCTATTGCGAAATTAATCAAAAAGTTGTATGATAATAACAAGTTAAATAAACCGGTGGATTTACAAGCATAAAATTTTTATAAAACATTATTAAGGAGTGAAATTATGAAAAGATTAGTAGCAGCGTTAACCGGTCTTACCATGTTGGCTTTTTGTGTAGGATGTGGAAGTGATAACAGTTCTAGTAGTGGAACTGAAAGTGGAGCCGCAAAAGATGGTAAAGAAATTACAATAGGTTATTCTCAATTAGGTGCTGAATCTGAATGGAGAACAGCACAAACAGAATCTATTAAACAAGCAGCAAAAGATGCAGGAATAAATCTCCAATTCTCAGATGCACAGCAAAAACAAGAAAATCAGATAAAAGCAATTCGCTCTTTCATTGCACAAGGAGTAGACTTAATTGCATTTACACCAATTGTAGAAACTGGTTGGGATACTGTTTTACAAGAAGCAAAAGATGCAGGTATTCCAGTAGTTATTGTTGACCGTGATGCAAAAGTAAGTGAGGATTTATATGTAGCTAAAATCGGTACAGATTCAAAAGCTGAAGGTAAAAAAGCTTTTGAATGGATTGACCAATATATGAAAGCACAAAATAAAACACCTCGTGATGGAGGTAGTGTATATAATATAGCAGTGCTTGAAGGTACTGTAGGTTCTTCTGTAGCAATTGGACGTTCTGAAGGTTTTGAAGAAGCAATGAAAGCTTCTCCAGATGCAAGCAAATATCAAATTTTAATGTCTCAAACTGGTGAATTTACACGTCAAAAAGGCCAGGAAGTTATGGAATCTTTCTTAAAATCTGGTGGTCGTGATAAAATCGATATTTTATTCTCTCAAAATGATGATATGGCTTTAGGTGCTATTCAAGCTATTGAAGCAGCTGGATTACAGCCAGGTAAAGATATTGTAATTGTTTCTGTTGATGGTGTAAAAGGTGCTTTCCAGGCTATGATTGAAGGTAAATCAAATTGTACTGTTGAATGCAACCCATTACAAGGACCATTGCTCATGGAAACAGCTAAGAAGATTTTAAATGGTGAACAAGTAGATAAAATGGTATATATGGAAGAAGGAGTCTTCCCAGCAGATGTTGCTGAAAAAACATTACCAGAAAGAAAATATTAATTTCATTGTGTAATAATTACTAGAAATAGTAAAAAGCCGTACTTGGCTTGAACGGCAAGTACGGCTTATTTTGTATAAAATTTTACTTGAATGAGGTGAGAATATGGGTGATGTTCTCTTAAAAATGCGAAATATAGATAAAATATTTCCAGGAGTTAAAGCTTTATCTAATGTAGATTTTACTTTACGAGCTGGTGAAATTCACTCATTAATGGGAGAAAATGGAGCAGGAAAATCTACATTAATTAAAGTTCTTACAGGTGTTTATCATCGTGATGGTGGTACGATTACTTTAAATGGTAAAGAAATTTCACCAAATAATCCAAAAGAAGCACAAGAATGTGGTATTTCTACTGTATATCAAGAAGTAAATTTATGCCCTAATTTAACTGTTGCAGAAAATATTTTTATTGGACGTGAACCTAAAAAATTTGGTTTTATTGATTGGAAACAAATAAATAAACGTTCTGCTGACTTATTAAATAGTTTAAATATTCACATTGATGTGACAAAAACATTGGATCATTACTCTGTAGCTATACAGCAAATGATAGCTATAGCACGTGCTGTTGATGTTGATGCTAAAATTTTAATTCTTGATGAACCAACATCTAGTTTAGATGAAGAAGAAACAAAACGTTTGTTTAGCATTATTCGTCAATTACAAAAAAAGGGAATGGGAATAATTTTTATTTCACATTTCTTAGAACAAATTTATGAATTGTGTAGTAGAATTACAATTTTACGCAATGGCGAATTAGTTGGAGCATATGATATTGATAAATTACCACAGGTAGAATTAATTGCTAAAATGGTTGGTAAAGATTTAGATTCTGTAAAAGAATTTGATAAAATGGGAGCTAAAAGTGTACCTTCAGATGAAGTATTTCTTGAAGCAAAAAATATTGGCTGTACTGGTAAATTAAATAGTGTAGATTTAACTATACATAAAGGTGAAGTAATTGGCCTTGGTGGTTTACTAGGTTCTGGTCGTACAGAAACAGCTGAATTGCTTTTTGGGGTAAATCCAATTACTAAGGGTGAAATTGTAATTAATGGCAAAAAAGTTAACTTGAAAAATCCAATTGAAGCGATGAATGAAAAAATAGCATTTTGCCCAGAAGATAGAAAGGTACAAGGTATAATAGGCTCTTTAAGTGTTCGTGAAAATATTATTTTAGCATTACAGGCTAAAAAAGGAATGTTTAAATATATACCATATAAAGAACAGGTTGTATTTGCAGATGATTGTATTCAATTATTAAAAATAAAAGTTTCAGACAGGGAACAATTGGTAAGCAATTTAAGTGGTGGTAATCAGCAAAAAGTTATTATTGCTCGTTGGCTCATAACGGAACCTAATTTATTAATATTAGATGAACCAACACGTGGTATTGATGTTGGTACAAAGAGTGAAATTCAAAAAATGGCTGTAGCTTTGGCAAAATCTAAAGGTATGTCGGTTATATTTATTTCCAGTGAAATGGATGAAATGATTAGAACTTGTACAAAGATAACAGTTATTCGTGACCGTAAAAAAGTCGCAGAAATAGAAGGCGACAAAGTTACTTCAGAAAACATTATGAAAGCTATTGCTGGAGGTGAAGTTTAATGGATAAATTAAAAAGTTTTAAATCTAGTTCAATTTTTTTACCTTTAGTTGCTTTAGCAATTTTGGTTATATTTAATATTATTTTTGTCCCAGGATTTTTAGATGTGGAAATAACACAGGATGGTAGATTATATGGCCGTGTATTTGATATCTTAAATCGTTCTTCATCTTTGATTATTCTTTCATTAGGTATGACTTTTGTTATTGCTACAGCAGGAATTGATATTTCTGTTGGTGCTGTAGTTGCTATATCAGGTGCTGTTTGTTGTAGTCTTATTGGTGGTAGAGGCGATGGTGTAGCTGAATATCCAATGGTTGTAGCTATGATTGCAGCTATAGCTACTGGTGTTGTTTGCGGTATGTGGAATGGGTTCTTAGTAGCAAAGATAAAGATACAACCGATGGTTGTAACACTTATCTTAATGGTTGCTGGTAGAGGTATTGCTCAATTACTTACTGAAGGACAAATTATAACAGTTTATTATGCTCCATTTAGTTATATTGGTGGAAATATTCCAGGCAATATTATTCCAAGCCCGATTATTATTGCAATTTTAATGATAGCATTAGTGGTATTTATCTTGAAAAAAACATCTCTTGGGCTGTTTATTCAATCGGTAGGTATTAATCCTACAGCAAGTAGATATGCAGGTATAAATGTTGCTTTAATTATCTTTTTAGTATATGCTTTTTCTGGTTTTTGTGCAGGTGTTTCAGGATTAATTGAAAGTTCATTAATTCGTGCAGCAGATGCGAATAATGCTGGATTAAATATGGAAATGGATGCTATTTTAGCAGTAGCTTTAGGTGGTACATTATTGAGTGGTGGTAAATTTTATATTGGCGGCAGTATAATTGGTGCTATTACTATTCAAACATTAACTACTACTATGTACGCAATGGGGGTAGCTTCTGACCAATTACCAGTAGTAAAAGCTATTGTTGTAATTATTTTATGTTTAATTCAATCTAAACATTTCCGTGAAATTTTTAATAAGAGCAAAAAAAATACAGTAAAGGCGGTGGATAAAGCATGAATATGAAACAATATATAAATTCCGCAATAGCCTCAAGATATTTTCAATTTTTTGTAACTATAATATTATTCATAGTACTATATGGTATTGGTGTAGCGATGTATAATGGTTTTTCGAGACCTCAAGTTTTTTGGAACTTGCTTATTGATAATGCATCTCTAATTATTGTTACTGTTGGTGTAACTTTTACAATTATCACTGGCGGTGGTGGTATTGATATCTCTGTAGGTGCAGTTGTTGCACTTGTATGTATGTGTTTAGCATATTTACTACAAAATACAGAACTTGCAATACCTGTAGTTATATGTTTAGTTTTATTGATTGGTATTGTTATAGGATTTGTCCAAGGATATTTAATTTCAGTGTTTAAAATGCAGCCTTTTATTGTAACATTGGCAGGTATGTTTTTTTGTCGTGGTATGACAGCTGTTATTTCTAGAGATACTATTAATATTGATAATCCAAGTTATGTAGCTATTGCTTCAGAACGTATAAATATGTTTGGAACAGGATTTATTTCTGTTGGTGCTTTGGTAGCATTAATTATATTGATTATTGCGATTATAGTATTAAAATATACAAAATTTGGTAGAACTATATTTGCAATTGGTGGTAATGAAAATTCTGCATCCTTAATGGGTTTACCTGTAACAAAAACTAAAATTTTAGCATATGTAATAAGTGGTTTTTGTGCAGCTTTAGGTGGTGTAGTATATTCTTGGACTATGTTATCTGGATATACATTACATGCAATGGGCATGGAAATGGATGCTATTGCTTCTTCTGTCATTGGTGGAACATTATTAACTGGTGGGGTAGCTTTTATGCCAGGTACTATATTTGGTGTATTAATTCAAGGTATAATTCTCACCTTTATAACTTTTCAGGGAACATTGTCTGCTTGGTGGACTAAAATCGTAGTTGGTGCATTGTTATGTATTTTTATCATTATGCAAGCATTAATTACTGAACATAAAAATAAATTAACATCTAAGAGTTCAATGGAAAGTAATAAATAAAAAATAGAGGTGAAGATAATGGTAGGTATAGTAATAGTCTCACACATGGTAAGCATTGCTGAAGGTGTTAGAGATATGGCAAAAAAAGTAGTCCCAAATGAATTGAAAATTATTGCTGCTGGAGGTACTGCTGATGGTAGTTTTGGCACAGATAGTGCAAAAATTTGTCGAGCCATTGAAGAGGCAGATGATGGACAAAATGGTGTAATTATCATTACAGATGTAGGTAGTTCTATCATATCAGCAGGATTAGCGATTGAAGGATTATCTATGCAGTTGCATCAACGTGTAAAAATAGCTGATGCTCCAATTGTAGAAGGCGCTATTGCAGCAGCTAGTGAAGCAGCAAAAGGTAGCGATTTAATGACTGTATTAAATGTGACAGAAACTGCAAAGAGTGTATCAAAAAGAGGATAAACACATATAGTAAAAAAATGGGGGAATGTTGTATATTACAATATTTCCCCATCTTAATATTTTTAATAATTAGTTGTATTATTTAGTAGTTATTTGGTAAACTATATAGACACACATATAAATATAAAAAAAGAAGTTGTTATATTTATAAAAGGAAGGACGGTGTGGAAATGGCAACGGCAGATGCTCCGAAATATATAGATTTAATGAATTGGATAAGAGAGCAAATTTTAAGCGGAGAATTTAGTGTAGGCATGAGATTGCCTTCTGAAAATGAGTTGGGAAAAAAATTCTCAATTAGTCGTCAAACAGTAAGACAGGCAACTAGTGTACTAGAAAACGAAGGATTGCTAGAGAGAAGACGTGGTAGCGGAACATATGTATGTGCTTCAAAATCAGCAATAAAGAAAAAAACAAGAAATATAGGTGTTGTTCTAACTTATTTAGATGATTATATTTTTCCAAGTATTGTACAAGGAATAGAGAAAGTATTGACTAAAAATGGCTATTTCATGCAGTTAGCTTTTACCTATAATAGAGTGGAAAAAGAAGCATATATTTTAGATACTATGTTGAAAAACAATATTGATGGCTTAATTATTGAGCCATCAAAAAGTGGTATACCATATATCAATACAGATTTTTATCAAAAAATAAAATCAGCAGGAATACCATGTGTGTTTATCCATGCTGATACTAATCCGCCAATGAATATAGCAAGTGTGCGTATGGACGATTATCTAGCAGGGCAATCTGCTGGTGAATATCTCATAAAACATGGTCATGAAAAGATTGCTGGTATTTTTAAATCTGATGATATGCAAGGTCAGTTACGTTATTCAGGTGCGATTAATGCTTTGAAAAAACATAATTTATTGCAATCAGAAAAAAATATGTTTTGGTATACAACAGAGGATATCAAACTTATTATGAATGGTGAATTAGACCGTGAAATCTTAAGACGTCTAAATGATGCTACAGCCATTATTTGTTATAATGATCAGGTGGCAAGGTATTTAGTAGATTTATTGACGAGATTAGGTAAAAAAATACCAGATGATATATCTATTATTAGCTTTGATGATTTAGAATTAGAATCGGCGATAGGTTTAACAACATTTGCTCATCCAAAAAAAGAATTAGGTAAAACTGTAGCTGTACAACTTTTAAAGTTAATGGAAAATCCAAGTTTAAATGTGAGCGTAAAATTTCCGCCTAATTTAGTAGAAAGAGAATCTGTAAAGGATTTAAGAGATAAAAATTAAAAAAAACACTTCTTTTATGTTGAGATTTAAAATCTTAATTACTCGCTTAAAACATAAAAGAAGTGTTTTTATTTTATATTAGTTAAGATTATTTAGAGCTATTTGTAATATAATCTTTAATAATTTTTACTGCACCTTCAATACCAGTACGACCTACATTGATTACTAAATCATAATCTTTAGGTTCGCCCCAGTTAAGTCCTGTATAGTAATTATAGTAAGAAGCACGTTTTTGGTCTTCTTTTTTTAATTCAGATAAAGATTTATGATAAACAAGTTGACCTCTAGTAGTTCTGAAATCATCGTCAGCAACGATAAAGAAGCTATAAGCATTATAGTCATTTAAGATATAATTAGCACAACGACCTACAAAAATACCAGATTTATAGTAATCAGCTAATTGTTTTATAGCGTTAGATTGAGGTTTAAACATAAACATATCATCATTTTGAACAACATTATCAAAGATATGTTCATATGGAGATTCATCACCATAAAGATTAGTATAAGTGAGATTTAATTCTTCTAATTTACAACCTTTTTCAAGATGTTCAGCAATCAAAGCAACTAATTTTCTATCATAAAGAGGGATTTGAAGTTCTTTAGCTAGAATTTCTGCTACTTCGCGTCCGCCAGCACCATATTGACGACCTATTGTAATTAACATAATATTTTCCTCCTTGAACTTATCTCATTATTAGCAACATTAGCAACCAATATCGCGAAGTTTTTTACCTTCCATAAGATTGCTTTCAATTTTTTCAAGAGAAACACCTTTTGTTTCTGGAACAATGTAGATTGTGCAGAAAATGAAGATTACGTTCAAAATACCATATAACCAGAATGTTTGAGCGGAACCAATACCTTCGAGAAGGGAAAGGAATGTAGCACCGATAATCATATTGGATACCCAGTTTGTAGTAGTAGAGCAAGCTATACCGAAGTCACGGCTCTTAAGAGGTTGAATTTCAGAGCATAAAATCCAGATAACAGGTGCAGCACTCATAGCATAACCAGCGATGGAAAGAATTGTCATACCAACAGCAGTGTAAGAAATCCATTGAGCTGTATTTCCGCCTTCAAACTGCATGAGGCACCAGCCAAGAACGATAAGAGCTAAAGCCATGATACCGAAACCAATTTTAAGTGCGATTTTACGACCAGTTTTATCGATGAACTGCATGGAAATCCAAGTGAAGATAACGAATGTCATACCATCTAAGATAGTAGCAAACATTTGGTCTGTATGGCTTTCAAAACCAGCAAGACTGAAGATTTTTGGAGCATAATACATGATGATGTTCTGACCAGTGAATTGTTGCATGAACTGTAAGAACATACCAAGGAAAACAACACGACGAACATTTTTATTTGCTCTGAATAAAGAGAAACCAGCTTGTTTAACTTTTAAGCTATCTGTGATATCTTGGAGTTCTTCATGAGCTTTTTCTTTGTTACCACGAAGAACGTTAAGTACTTTTTGAGCTTCAGTTGTAAAACCTTTAGAAGCGAGCCAACGTGGGCTATCTGGTAACTTAGCAACAGCGATTATTAATAAGAATGCAGGGATACTGATGATACCAAGCATAAGTCTCCAGCTTTCTGTTGGAGCAAGAAGTGTATCAGAGATGAATGCGATAACGATACCGAAGTTAATCATGAGCTGATACATGGAAATCAAACGACCACGATGTTCTTTTTCACTCATTTCAGAAAGATAAAGTGGTGCTACATAAGAAGCAACCCCAATGGAGAAACCTAAGATTATACGAGAGATTAATAAAATTTCATAATTAGGAGCGAATGAAGAACCAAAACAACCAATAATAAATAAGAGACCTGCTGTTAAAATAGATTTTTTACGACCTAATTTAGATGAAATCCATAAAGTAATAATAGAACCAATAGCTGCACCAAACATCATAGAACTTACGATCCATTCTTGCATTTGGCTTGTGAGTGATAATTGGTCTGTAATGAATGGCAATGCACCAGCGATTACCCCAATATCAAGACCAAACAACAAACCAGCCATACCGGCTGCAACAGATACTAATTTGCGCATATGTTTACTTTGTTGAAGCGCTTCAGTGTCAATAGTTGTGGACATGAGATAAAACCTACCTTTTCTTTATTATAGAATTAACAGACAATTATAAATATCATACTAATTTGAATAATTTAATCAAGTTGTATGATATGTTGACGAAAAAGATTGTACTATAGTTTTTTTTATTTGACAAGTACTTATTGTAAATTAATTTTAAATTTTTTTGAATTTTTTTATTAAGGAGAAAGGTTGAGATAAAATAATTTCCTTTATATAGATAAAGATGACTATAAAAATTATTTATATAGTGGAATTGTTGGAAAGATTGAAAAAATTTTTATAAATTTTATGTTTTTACCTATTGAAATTTGTATAACATACATGCTATAATAAAACCATGTTGTATGACAATTATATATTACAATTTTCAAACAAATGGTAATATTAAATATACAACAGATTATAATAGAATTATTTGCAAGTAATAATATAAGTTATATTTTTAAGGAAAGAAGTTGTTTTTTTATGAAAAAATTACAAGACTACAAATTTTGGTTTATCGTAGGTAGCCAGTTCTTATATGGTCCAGAAGCTTTAAAAGCTGTTGAAGAAGACGCTAAAAAAATGGTAGAAGGCTTAAATGCTTCTGGCAAACTTCCTGCAAAAATTGAATTTAAAGCTGTAGGTACTACTGCTGAAGTAATCGATAGATTTGTAATGGATGCAAACTATGATGATACTTGTGCTGGTATTATCACATGGATGCATACTTTCTCCCCATCCAAAATGTGGATTAGAGGTCTTAAAAAATTACAAAAACCATATCTTCACCTTCATACACAATATAATAGAGAAATTCCAAATGAAGAAATCAATATGGATTTCATGAACTTAAATCAGTCTGCACATGGTGACCGTGAACATGGTTTCATTGGTACTCGTATGCGTCTTGCTCGTAAAATTGTTGTTGGTTATTGGGAAACAGAAGCTGTTCAAAACAAAATCGCAACTTGGATGCGTACTGCAATTGGCGTAATCGCTAGTGCTGATTTAAAAGTTATTCGCTTTGGCGATAACATGAGAAATGTTGCTGTTACTGAAGGCGATAAAGTAGAAGCAGAAATCAAATTTGGTTGGTCTGTAAATACTCATGCAGTAGGAGATTTAGTACAGTACATCAACGCAGTAACTGAAGAACAAATTGATGCTCAAGTTGCTGAATATCAAACTAAATATGAAATGAATACAGATAACATTGCATCTGTACGTTATCAAGCAAAAGTTGAAGTTGCTATCAAAAAATTCTTAGAAGATAACAAAGCAGATGGTTTTGTAAATACATTTGAAGACCTTTATGGTATGGATCAACTTCCAGGTCTTGCAACTCAAGATTTAACAGGTCAAGGATATGGTTTCGGTCCAGAAGGTGATTGGAAAATTGCTTGCCTCACTGCAGTTATGAAAACTATGGCACAGGGCGTTGATAAAGGTACTGCTTTAATGGAAGACTACACTTATCATTTCGGTAAAGATGGCGAAGATAGCTATAACCTTGGTGCACATATGCTCGAAGTTTGCCCTAGCGTTGCAGAAGGAACTCCAAAAATTGAAGTTCATGAACTTGGAATTGGTGGCAAAGATGCTCCAGCTCGTCTTGTATTTGAAGGTAAAGCAGGCAGTGCTATTGTAGCTACTCTTGTAGATATGGGTGGTAGAATGCGTCTTATCGTTAACGATGTAGAATGCGTAAAACCTATTATGCCAATGCCAAATCTTCCTGTAGCTCGTGTAATGTGGAAACCAATGCCAAGCCTTGAAGAAGCTGGTGAAGCTTGGATTTTAGCAGGTGGTGCACATCATAGTGTTATCAGCTACACTGTAACTGCTGAACAACTTCGCGATTGGGCTAATATGATGGGTATTGAATTCGTTCATATTACTAAAGATTTAGATATGGATAAATTTAAAGATCAGCTCATGCTTTCTGACATTATGTGGAAATTAAAATAATTTGTTAACTCTCTCTCTTTCCCCCATAACTTTATATATTTTCCCTTAACTGAGGGGGAAAGAATATTTTTTAAAACAACAGCGTATAACTATTATAGTTATACGCTGTTTTTGCTTATTATGTCAGATATAGTTGTAGCAGAAATAGTTTCGTTAGAGATTAAAGCATGAATTAATACGTGATATTTTGGTAATTTATCTAAGCCCCAAAGTAATTTTATATTAAATATATCTTCCATTACTTTTCCTAAATCTACACCAAAAGAATCAAGAGAATGACGCATTTTATCTGGTTTTTTACAAGGTTGATTAACAGTTCTACTACATTTGCAACAGTAACTACAGCCACCAGAAGATAGAGAGATTGTATTATCATTTTCTAAATTTAGTAGAGCAGTAGCTATTTCATTTTTTAGTTTGCGCAAAGTTTTGCGAGTAAATGTACTAATTTCTTCTTTAGTAGTTAAGCTATTTATAGTATCTTCACTGTAATTTATTTGTACAGCCACTAAATAAATAGATTTATATTGGCTCAAATAAGTTTTAGGATTAAAGCTAAGTGGTGGACAAGACCATTTATGATTATAATTATTACATTGTTGGCAATAAGTCAAAAATTTGTCTATGTCTTGATAATTAGAAATAAAATCCTGCATATCATGATGAGCGACTTGGACTTTTGTAGTAAACATAAAAGCACTTCCTTAATTATTAAGTTTTTTGATTTTAGGTTTGACAGCTATATTTGATAAGCTTATTATTAGTATGAATAAATTATAATACAAGAAGTGAGATTTTTATAGGAGGCTTAAAGTTGTTATAAATAATATATAATTTTATATAAAAATCTATAAATTATTTAAAGATTATGATATAACACTATTGAGGTGATAATATGAAATATTACTCAATAGGAGAATTTGCAGACAAAATAGGGAAAACAATTCAAACTCTTAGAAATTGGGATAAAAATAATACTTTTAAACCTGCTTATGTAACTACTGGTGGTACAAGATATTATTCTCAAGAACAACTTAATAATTTTTTAGGTTTGAAGATAAAAACTAAAATAAATAAAAAATTGTTGGTTATTGCAGAGTTAGTTCAACTAAGCAAAAAGATGACCTTGAAAGGCAAATTGAAAATGTAAGGACATATATGATTGCAAAAGGTTATCAATTTGAGATAATAACGGATATTGGAAGCGGAATTAACTATAATAAAAAAGGACTGAATCAATTAATTGATATGATTACTAATTCAGAGATTGAGAAAGTAGTAATTCTTTATAAAGATAGATTAATTAGATTTGGATATGAATTGATAGAAAATCTTTGTGAAAAATATGGAACAACAATTGAAATTATTGATAATACAGAGAGAACTGAAGAACAAGAGTTAGTAGAAGATTTAATTCAAATAGTTACTGTATTTAGTTGTAGACTTCAAGGAAAAAGAAGAGCTAATAAAGCTAAAAAAATGATTAAGGAGTTAATAGAAGATGATACTTGCGAAAGAAGTTAGAATTTATCCAACAAAAGAGCAAGAACAAAAACTGTGGCAATCTGTAGGAACTGCTAGATTCATCTATAATTATACTCTCGCAAAACAGGAAGAAAATTATAAAAATGGTGGTAAATTTATTAACGACGGAGTTATCAGAAAAGAATTAA
>NZ_FOCY01000002.1:0-127807 GCF_900110235.1 Megamonas sp. Calf98-2
ACCAAAGCAGATGTTGTAATAGTTAATGTAGATTTGTTAAACATAATAAATTCTCTCCTAAAATATAAAATTTTTATTTAAAATAAAGTTTTTGCCTATAAAAATAATATTAAAAATATTCAATCATTTATCTTTTATTTACTAGAGATTGATAAAATCTCAATCTCTAGTAAATTTATTTATATAATTTATTTTATTTATTAACTTTTTTGAAGTGCCATATAAATGCAGCATAATCGCCTTCAATAACAGAGCTTGGCATGCCTGCAAATAATTCTTTACCTTCTTCAGCTATACCACCAACAACTTTATCTGGAACATTAATGCCTACATACATTAATTCATCTCCGCCATAAAGTTTACCAGTACGCATATCTTCATAAATAGCATCAGCATCTAAATCTACAGCACAAATAGTTGCTAAATTATCATTTGGCACTGCTAAAGTTCTAAAGAAGCTTACAACTGCTTCTGATTTATCTTTAGCTACAAAGCTCCATGCTGTTTCATTATTTTCAAATGGACTTTGAATTCTATAGAAATCACCAAATTGGATAAGTTCTCTAACTTCTTTATAAAATGCTACTTGAGCTTTAGTTTGAGCTTTTTCTTCATCAGTTAATTTTGTTAAATCAAGTTCATAACCAAAATTACCACACATTGCAGAAATACCACGAGTAGCAAATGGTGTGATTCTAGCTACCTGATGATTTGGTACTGCTGAAACATGGCAACCCATAGCAACATTAGGATAAACCATAGATGTACCATATTGAATTTTCAAACGTTCAATAGCATCAGTATCATCACTTGTCCAAGTCTGTGGCATGTAGTATAAAATACCTGGGTCAAAACGACCGCCACCACCAGAGCAAGATTCAAATAAAATATTAGGGAAACGACTAGTAATTTCATCCATTACATGATATAAACCAAGCATATAACGATGAGCTACTTCGCGTTGACGTTCTGCTGGTAATACAGCAGAACCAATTTCTGTCATATTACGATTCATATCCCATTTTACATATTCGATATTTGCACTAGCAAGTACATCAGATACAGATTTAATAATATAATCGCAAACTTCTTTACGAGAAAGATCTAAAATCAACTGACGACGTGCTGTAGAACGTGTACGACCTTCTATATGCAAGCACCAATCAGGATGTGCTTCATATAATTTACTGATAGGACATACCATTTCTGGTTCAAACCATAAACCAAATTTCATGCCCATACCATTGATTTCATCAACAAGTTTTTTCAAACCGCCACGGATTTTATTTTCATTTACGAACCAATCACCTAAAGAGCGGTCATCATTATTTCTTTCACCAAACCAACCGTCATCTAAAACGAATAATTCAATGCCGAATTCACTAGCTTGTTTAGCGATTTCTTTGATTTTAGTTTCATTGAAATCAAAATATGTTGCTTCCCAGTTATTAATAAGAACAGGACGAGCTTTATCACGCCATACACCACGCATTAAGCGTTTACCATATAAATTCTGATAAGTATGACTCATGCCTGTTAAACCTTCATTTGAGTAAACAAGTACAGCTTCAGGTGCTTGGAATTCTTCTCCAGCTTTTAACAACCATGTGAAATCAAATGGATTAATACCAATTTGTATTCTAGCTTTGCTATACATATCAACTTCTGTATTAGCTAAGAAGTTACCACTATATACTAAACTCATAGCATAAACATCGCCATTTGTTTCAGTAGCATCTTTACGAACAAGAGCCATAAATGGATTTTGCGCATGACTACTTGCACCACGACGACTTTCTACACATTGTCCACCGATGCGAAGTGGTGTACGAATAATATGACGTTCTCTAGCCCAAGAGCCAGAAAGCTGAATCATTTCAAATTTACTGTCTTTAAAATCAACGTTTGCACTCAATACACGTTGAATTTTTACATCATCAGCACTTTTATTTATTACTTTAACACTACGAGCGATAGCATTATATTCTTCAAAAACAGTAAAGGATAATTCTACATCAACATTTTTTACTTTATCAGTTAATGTAATAATTAAAGTTTGAGCTTCTTTATCTGCTTCCACATATGTTGCAGGTAAACCTTCTAATGTAGGTTTGCCATCAACAATTTTATAATCTACATATCTAAAATCTGTAGCACTTGTACCATCAGCAAATTCAAGTTCAATAGCAGGACTACGTAAGTCTGTAGAACCATATCCAGGATATTCTTGTTCTTTAGATTCTAAATGGAAAGCATCTATATTATCTGTATTAGCAACAAAGCTAAACCAATCTTTTCTACATACAGTATAATCAAGATTTTCAGATTTTAAAGGACGCCCCCAATAAAGATGGAGTAAATGCCCTGTTTCTAAGACTTTCATCAAATAACTTGTTTTAAAAGTTTTTAAATGAAATGTCTTTGTTTCTTGGTTAAATAAAATCATCTTTTATCCTCCTTGAATTAAAAAACTTCTTGTATTAATAACTAAATTAAAAATGCTAAGATTTTTTGCAAAATTCAATACAAATAAATCTGTAAACGTTTTCGCTTTTCTTGCTTAATATTATAATATTTATAAAAAATAAAATCAATGTTTTATGTTTCTAAAAATTGTATCTATGTTGTTCTTTTTCACTTAATTAAAAATTTTATTTAGCTAAATAAATTATGATATAATATACAAACAATAAAACATTTAAAGTGAGTGTGTTTTTATTATGATTTTAACAATAGAAAATTTATGTAAAACTTATGGAGAAAAAGTCTTATTTGAAAATGTAAACTTCAGCCTATCTTCAGGTGATAAAATAGGTATTGTTGGTGTCAATGGAACGGGTAAATCTACTTTTATCAAAGTTATTGCAGGTCTTATTCCTCAAGATAGTGGTAATATCATCGCTGGCAAAAATATAAAAATTGAATATCTATCACAAGATAAAATTTTCAATCCTGAAAATACAATTCTAATGGAAGTATTTCAAGGTAATCAACCTATTATGCAAGTACTTTATGACTATGAAATTACTCTAGCTCAAAGTCAAAAAAATCCTCATGATCATAAATTACAAGAAAAAATCATTAAATTAACTAGTAAAATTGATGAATTAAATGGCTGGCAATTAGAAAGTGATGCTAAAACCATTCTAACTAAATTAGGTATTATGGATTTTTCTGCCCAAATAAAAACCTTATCTGGAGGACAACAAAAACGATTAGCTTTAGCTACAGCATTAATTCAACCATGTGATTTATTATTGCTTGACGAACCTACTAACCATTTAGACAGTGAAACTATCGCATGGCTTGAAGAATACCTTCAAAAATTGAAATGTGCTTTAATCATGGTAACACATGATAGATATTTCCTTGATTCTGTTGCTACTAAAATTTTAGAATTGGATAAAGGCAAATCTTATGTTTATACAGGTAACTACACTCAATTTTTAGAATTAAAAACTGCCAGAGAAGAACGCGAAGAAGCTTCAGAACAAAAACGTCAAAACTTTTTACGCAATGAATTAAAATGGATACGTCGTGGTGCTCAAGCTCGTTCTACTAAACAAAGAGCAAGAATACAACGATTTGAAGAAGTAAAAAATCAAAAAGTAAATATTGATAATAGCAAAATTGAAATGGGACTTGCAGGCTCTCGTCTAGGTCGCACTGTAATTGAATTAGAAAATGTAAATTATACTGTAGATAATAAAACAATCATTAAAGATTTCACTTATACAGTCTTACGAAATGACCGCATAGGTATTTTAGGACCTAATGGTTCTGGTAAAACTACCTTATTAAATATAATAGCTGGCATTTTGCCACCAACAACAGGAAATGTAAATATTGGTCAAACTGTAAAAATTGGATATTTTGCTCAAAAAAATATTGATATGGACGAAAGACTTCGCCCTATTGAATATATCAAAGAAGTTGCTCATCACATAACATTAGCTGATGGTACACAACTAAGTGCATCTCAATTAATGGAAAGATTTTTATTCCCAGGTACATTACAATGGACTCCTATCAGCAAATTATCTGGTGGTGAAAAACGTCGTTTATTCCTATTACGAGTTTTAATGAGTTCTCCTAACGTTTTATTACTAGACGAACCTACAAATGATTTAGATTTACAAACCATGTCTATTTTAGAAGAATTTATTGATAATTTTAATGGTGCTATTATATTTGTATCCCATGACCGCTTTTTCATTGACCGCTTAGCAGATAAAGTCTTTGTTTATCAACAAGATGGCTCTCTTCGTCAATATCCTGGTGGCTATTCTTATTACAAAGGTATTGAAGAAAAAGAATTGGCTACATTAGAAAAAGGAAAAAATACTGAAACAAAAAACACCATTTCTGATACAGAAAAAACATCTAAAAATATCACAATTAAAACTGAGCCAGTAAAAAAACTTTCTTTTAAAGAACAAAAAGAATATGCTGAAATTGAAGCCATAATTGCTGAAACAGAAGGAAAACTAAAAGTAGTACAACTTCAAATGAGCCAAAATGCTTCTGATTATGGCAAATTAAATGAACTAACTAAAGAAGAAACTGCTCTTCAAGAAAAATTAGATTATTTAATGGAACGTTGGGCATATTTAGAAGAATTAGCCGAAAATAGCAAATAAATCAAACAAAAAGTGATGTGCACCCAAAATATTGGACATATTAATTAGGCTACTAATTGAAACTTAATTCTGTATTCTACAGGACTAAGTCCTTTTAGTTTTAGTTTTATCTTTATCCGTTTTGTATTATAATATTTTATATAGGATTTTAACTCTTTTATAAAATCTTCAACGGATTTGAATTTTTTTAAATAGAATAATTCGCTTTTTTAGCAAACCAAAGAAATTTTCTATTACGGCATTATCTAAGCAATTGCCTTTTTGGCTCATGCTTTGGATAATGCCTTTTTCTTTTAATAACTTCTGATACCTCTATTTATTTTGATATTACCATCCTTGGTCTGAATGTAGAATTATCCCTTTCGCTTCTTTTATCTTTCTTGTTGCATCCTCCATAACACACGAGCTACAATCTGAGCCATTTCATAACGTGTCATTGTTTTGTTGCCCTGGTATGTTCCATCTGGGAAACCATCAATTACGCCATCAGCAGCAAGTGTTGCCACTGCATCATAAGCCCAGCTATCTTGAGGAACATCACTAAATGGGTTGCTAGCAGCTCCTGCTACTCCCGTACTCATTAAAACCAAAGCAGATGTTGTAATAGTTAATGTAGATTTGTTAAACATAATAAATTCTCTCCTAAAATATAAAATTTTTATTTAAAATAAAGTTTTTGCTCAAAATAAAATCACTAAAAATCATTTTGTTCTATTTACTTGAACTTCTTCAATATATTTTATAATCGCTTCAGCAACATCATCTAATGAAAACTTACTTACATTTACAACTAAATTATAGTTTGTAGGATCTCCCCATTCTTTACCTGTATAATAATTGTAATATCTTCCTCTTTTTTTATCTTCAATATTTAATTCTTTTAGAGTTTTACCGCCATAGACATTTTTTCCTCTTTCTATTCTAAACTCATCATCAGCAGTAACAAATATAGAAAAATGATTTGGCAAATCATCAAGTACAAAATCAGCACATCTTCCTAAGATGACACAACTTCCACTATTAGCTAATCTTCTAATAGCTTTTGCTTCAGACAAAAATATACCTCTACTTGCTTCACCTAAATTAATACCAAATGAACGAAATGGAAAAAATGCCATAGTTAATGGATTAACAGTATTTTCTAATTCTAATAAATCATTTTCATTTAAATCATCAGTTTCCAATTTAGCTGCTGCAATATGCACGATTTTTCTATCATACAATTTAATATTTAATTTTTCAGCTAATATTTGTGCTAATTCACGACCACCACAGCCGTATTTACGACTAATGCTGATAACAATATTCTTATCCAATCCAATTCACCTATCCTTCATTTTGAATATATTCTTTTAATTCACTTTGTTTTTCTTTTGGTATTCTTTTATCTGAAATCAATACAAATGCACCGAATACAGTAAATACACCTACAACAGCACCTAAGAATAGATATGCCACTTTGAAACCAACAGTATCATAAAGATTTCCTACAATTGGAGATAAAATAGCTGAACCTAATTGGTTTGATAATTGATAACCTACTAAATACAATACAGAAGACAATCTTGTATCAAAGTTCTTAGCCAAATATTTAAATACAGATACTAATAAGATAGATAATTCAATAGCGTGTAATAATTTAATTATCGAAATACTAATTGGGTCATTTGCAAGTCCAGAGCCTATCATTCTAAAAGTCATGATAGAACCTGCTAAAATCAAACCATGTTTTGGACCAATTTTATTAACAATAAAAGGTGCTATACACATACCGCCAGCTTCAAGGAATATCTGTAAGGAATTTAAATAGCCAAAAGTTTCATTACCTTGTTCAACAGTTGGGAATAAAGAAGCATAATAAATAGCAAATTGTTGGTCAAATACGCCATATACACAAGCAGAACCTAAAATGAAAATCATAAAGAGCCATACATCTTTGATACTGAATAAGTGTTTTACATTTGCTAAATTAATTGGTTCAGATTTTATGAAATCAGCCTTACTTTCATCAATACGTACCGTTAACAATATTAAAAGTAAAACAATTGCTCCACAAGAAGCCATCCAGAAAATTAGATCAGGATCATAGTTAAATGCACGACCTGCACAAAATACACCAACAGCAGCACCAAGAGAACCCCACGCACGAGCACGACCAAATTCAAAATTATAGATACGACCGCATTTTTCAATAAAAGATTCAATAACTGCAACACCTGCATAATAAGCAAGACTTAATACAAAAGAACCGATAACTGCACCAACATAAAAGTTATTTTTTAACAATGGTTCATAGACAAACACAAAGAATGGACCTGTTAAAGCAACTAAAATAACAATGAAAAATAGTAAATATCTTTTCATTCCTATTTTATCTGAAAGATATCCATAAAAAGGCTGTAATACCATACTAAAGATAGCATTACCTGCATAAATTGTACCTATTTGCATACCAGTTAACTGAATTTTTTGACCAAACCATATTGGTAAAAATGCAAAAAATACTAACCATGAGAAAAAATATACGAAGAAGAATGCACTTAATTTCCAATAAATTAAATTTTTCATTATAAACGCTCCTTAAATTTCATAAAAATCTACATTTGTTTTTATGTTTCCATTTGGTATAAATACGATTCCTTTTGCTTCCTTAGATGGATAAATTCTGGAACTTAAAACTCGTTTACCACCATTAATAAAGATTTCCAATGATGAACGATCACTGAAAATTTGTAAATTCATCTTTTCTCTAACCGGTTCGATGGAAACTTCACGTTCACCTTTAACTCCACAACCAGATTTATCACGATTTAATTTAAATATTTTAGTATCTTTATCATATGAAATTACCGTCTCTTCTGTATTTGAAACTCGTAATTTTAATATAAATCCTTGAGCCTTTTCTAAATCAAAATCTATATCTAATTGATAACAATCGCCATTTACATCATCAAAGGAAGTAGCTTCTTTTATTATTTGCTCATGATGAACTTTTGATTTATGCAATTTACTTAATTCATCAGCAGGTTTACTATAAATCATATTATTTTCTACTTTTAATACACGTGGTATACTCATCATACCAGCCCAATGATTTTCTTGTTCTGGCATATTACTTTCCCACATATCGAGCCAAGCAATCATTAAACAACGATTATTTTTTTCATCTTGCATTATCTGTGGTGCATAAAAATCAAAACCATAATCTAATAAATCAAACTTACTATCTCTATGGAATATACCTGTTTGATAATCCATCTTTCCTAAGAAATATCCAGATTGATGTACATTTAAAAATTTATTACCTTCTGATTTCACACCTTGTGGAGACAAAATTAACGCCTCATGACCATTAACTTCTGCAAAATTTGGACATTCCCACATAAATCCTAAATTTTCTTTTACACTAGATGTAGCCATAATATTCAAAAATTCCCAATTAATTAAATCTTGAGATTTATATACAACTACTTGCCCACTTTCCTCTTTAGTTTGCACGCCTACTACAGTGTAATACCAATCTCCATGTTTCCAAACTTTAGGATCACGAAAATGTTCTGTTCTTATATTTAAATTTTCAGGTAAAGCTTTAATTACAGGATTATTTTCTACTTTTTCAAAATGCTTTCCATCGTCACTAACAGCTAAACACTGTGTTTCAATTCTATCATTGCCACCATTACTATTATCTAAGTCTACATGACCTGTATATAATAAATATAATTTACCATCATTTTCAATTGCACTACCAGAAAAACAACCATCTTTATCATATTCATCAGTAGGTGCAAGAGCAATTGGTCTATGCTCCCAATCTGCCAAATCTTTACTAGCTACATGACCCCAATGCATAGGACCCCATTGACTAGAATATGGATGATATTGATAAAATAAATGATATTCACCTTTATAAAAACAAAATCCATTAGGATCATTTATCCAATTTGCTGGTGCAGCTATATGATATTGTGGTCTCCAATAATCATTTTGTGCAATTTTCTCCATTTTTTGTTGAAATTTCTCAGCTTTTAATAATGCTTCAGTATGTTTCAATTTTTTCACTCCTATTATAACAATCTTATAAAACCGATTCGATTTTTGATTAAAAATATTTGGAAATATAAAAATCTACTCTATATCAAACGCGTTTTATATTTACTGAAATAATAATATCACTATCTTTTTAAAAAATCAACATTTTTTTAAAACAACAAAAAAGAATTTATTTTCTGATATTTATATTGATAAAAGGATTTATTCCTTTTATCTTAGCAAGTATCACCATATCGTATAGATATTGGCATAATTACCTCTTTTTCTATATTTTCGTTTTTTATCAAAGAAACTATCATTTGTGCAGTTTTTTGAGCTAATATATTTATAGGTTGAACAATAGCAGTTATATTATAAAAACTACTTTCTGTTATAAAAGTTCCATCATATGCTATAAATTTTATATCTTTTGGTATGTCTAATTTTCGCTTACGTGCTTCACCTAAGCATGCACAAACCACCATATCAGCACCATATACACCATCAATATGGGGATATTTTTCAAATACATCGACAGCAACTCTCTTAAAATAGTTCATGTCAAATTTATTCCATTCCATTTCATAATTTATCACTTCAATTCCATTTCTAGATAATTCATCTTTAAATGCACTATGATGTAAATATGCTGACATTGAAGTATTTTTTATACCTGTTATTTGTAGAGGATACTTACAACCAGCCTTTAACATTGCTTGAGCTGCTAATCTTCCACCTTTCTCATGATCTGAACGAATAATCGGTATTTTATTATTAATAATTCTATCAAAAGCCACAATAGGTTTATTGACATTATCATATAAATCAACTTCTAAAGAATGGCAACCCATAATAATACCATCTATCATTTGTCTTCTTAACATGTCTACAATTTCATGTTCCGCATTCTCTCTTTCAATCGTTGAACAAACCATTATTTTATAATTATATTTATAAAGTGCTATCTCTAATGCACCAATAAAAGCCCCAAAAAAAGGATGTGCTACATCAGGTACAATAATACCAATTATATTTGTACTATTACGATATAAATTTCTTGCTAATTCATTAGGTACATAATTTAATTTTTTTATTGCATCTAATACTTTTTTTCTCGAAGCATCTGACACATACCCTTTATTGTTCAATACCAACGATACTGTACTTGGAGCTACCTGTGCTAATTTAGCCACATCTCTAATACTAGCCATACCCTAACCACCTTATAATACAAATAGATAAAATAAATTATAACATAAATTAAATAAGACAAAAAATCAAATTTTTTCGCAAAAACTATTGATTTTTTCTGTAAAATTGTTTATTATATGAATTGTGAGTTAGCACTCACTAATAAAGAGTGCTAACAATATAAAATTAGTTATAAAATCTATTTACGCATAGGAGGAATATACAATGATTAAGCCATTAGGCGACAGAGTTGTTATTAAAGTTTCTGAAGGCGATATTAAAACTGCAAGTGGTATCGTTTTACCAGATACAGCAAAAGAAAAACCACAAGAAGGTACTGTTGTTGCAGTTAGCGAAGGTAAATATGTAGAAGGTAAAAAAGTTGCTCTTGATGTAAAAGTAGGCGACAAAGTAATCTTCTCTAAATATGCTGGTACTGATGTAAAATTTGATGGTACTGATTATTTAATCGTTAGAGATAGCGATATCTTAGCTGTTGTTGAATAATTAACAGAAACTAATTAATTACAATTTTAATGTATAATCCTAGGAGGTTCTTTATAAATGGCTAAACAAGTATTATTTGGCGAAGAAGCTCGTCAAGCTCTTGGTAGAGGCGTTGATGCACTCGCTAACGCTGTTAAAGTTACACTTGGCCCAAAAGGCAGAAATGTTGTTTTAGATAAAAAATTTGGTGCTCCAACTATTACAAACGATGGTGTTACTATCGCTCGTGATATTGAACTTGAAGATCCATTCGAAAATATGGGTGCTCAGCTTGTAAAAGAAGTTGCTACAAAAACTAACGATATCGCTGGTGACGGTACAACTACTGCTACATTACTTGCTCAGGCTATGATTCGTGAAGGTATGAGAAACGTAGCTGCTGGTGCAAACCCAATGGTTCTCAAAAAAGGTATTGAAAAAGCTGTTGCTGCATTAGTTGAAGAAATCAAAGCAAAAGCTCAAAAAGTTGAAGGTAAAGAAGCTATCGCTCAAGTTGCTTCCGTATCTTCCGCTGATGAAGAAACTGGTGCATTAATTGCTGACGCTATGGAAAAAGTTGGTAAAGACGGTGTTATCACTGTTGAAGAATCCAAAGGTATGCAGACTAACCTTTCTGTTGTAGAAGGTATGCAATTCGACCGTGGATACATTTCTCCATACATGGTTACTGATACAGATAAAATGGAAGCTGTTATGGATGATCCTTTCATTCTTATCACTGACCGCAAAATCTCTGCAATCGCAGACATTCTCCCAATCCTTGAAAAAGTTGTAAAACAAGGTAAAGAACTCGTTATCATCGCTGAAGATATCGACGGTGAAGCTCTTGCTACTATCGTAGTTAACAAACTTCGTGGTACATTCAAAGCTCTTGCTGTTAAAGCTCCTGGTTTTGGTGATCGTCGTAAAGCTATGCTCGAAGATATCGCAATCTTAACTGGTGGTAATGTAATCAGTGAAGAACTTGGCCGTAAACTTGATAGCGTAGAACTTGAAGACCTCGGTCGTGCTCGTCAAGTACGTGCTTCCAAAGAAGAAACTACAATTGTTGACGGTTTTGGCGACAAAGCTGAAATCGCAGCTCGTGCTGAAATCATCAAAAAACAAATCGCTGAAACTTCTTCCGATTTCGATAAAGAAAAATTACAAGAACGTCTTGCTAAATTATCTGGTGGCGTAGCTGTAATTGAAATCGGTGCTGCTACAGAAGTTGAAATGAAAGATAAAAAACTCCGTATCGAAGATGCTTTAAATGCTACTCGTGCTGCTGTTGAAGAAGGTATCGTTGCTGGTGGTGGTACTACTTTCATCGATATTCAACCTGCTCTTGAAAACATTGAAGCTGAAGGCGATGTAAAAACTGGTGTTGAAATCGTAAAACGTGCTATTGAAGAACCAGTTCGTCAGATCGCAAACAATGCTGGTCTTGAAGGTTCTGTAGTTGTTGAACATGTAAAATCCGCTGGTGTAGGCGTTGGTTACAATGCTTTAGTTGGCGAATACATGGATATGATTGCTGCTGGTATCGTTGACCCTGCAAAAGTTACTCGTAGTGCATTACAAAATGCTGCAAGTATCGCTGCTATGGTTCTCACAACTGAAACAATCGTTGCTGATAAACCTGAAAAAGCTGATCCTGCTGCTATGGCTGGTGCTGGCATGGGCGGCGGAATGCCTGGTATGATGTAATTTAACATCTCATATTAAACAAAATTAAATAAACAAATTAAGCCTAGTGAATTTTCACTAGGCTTTTTCTTTTACACTATCACTATCATTTTTTTATGATAGATTGTATAATGAAGTGCGACACCTAGAAAAATAAAAAACTTCCTTTCAAGGTAAAAATTATTGACTTAGAGTTTACTTCAAATGCTATTATATTCTTAAGTATAAAACTTAACAAGGACGTGATAATATGACTATTAAAGAAGTAAGTCAAAAATACGATCTCAGCCCCGATACTATTCGTTATTATGAACGTATTGGTTTAATTCCACCTGTACCACGCAAACCAAATGGTATTCGTGATTTTGACCAAGAATCATGTAATTGGATTGAATTCATAAAATGTATGCGTTCTGCTGGCGTTCAAATCGAAGCATTGATTGATTATGTTCACCTCTTTTATCAAGAAAACACAGCAGAAGCTCGCAAAGATATCTTAATTGAACAACGCGACCGCTTACAAAAACAAATTGATGCTATGAATATAGTAATAGAACGTTTAAATAAAAAAGTAGACCGTTATGAAGAAATCATTATTCCTGCCGAAAAAAAATTATTAAGTAAATAAATTAAAATTAAATTATAAACAAATAAAAACATTGCTATTTCTTATCGTTTTAAGTTATAATTAACTATGTATTAAATTTATAAACAAAAGAAAGAGATGATTTATGGACCCCGATAGGAAACAACAAACTAATTTAAATGATGAAGATGATAACTTTATAGCAGAATATAAACAAGAAGTTATCCACAAGCCATGGTCAAAAACTTTAAAATTATTAGTAGCAATTACAACCTTGATTTTAGCCGCTGTTGGCACATTAGCTTCTTTCAAAGCTGCAAGTCTAGGCAACCAAGTAGTAACTACTCAAAATGAAGCTTTTAACCACTGGTCAAACTACCAAGCAAAAACGATTAAGAAAACAACTTTAGAAACTGAACTTTATACTATTGAAATTGAACTTGCTAAACTTAAAGATACAGATAATGCTTTAAAAACTGAACTTTTAGCTAAAAAATCTATCTATGAACAAGAAATTGCTCAATATAAGCAAGAAGAAATCACTTTAACAGCTAAAGCTCAGGAAGCAGAACAACGTCATTTATTGACAAAAGAGATTTCTACTAACTTTGGTAATGCTTTAATCTTTTTGCAAATAGGTATTTTATTATCTTCATTGACTACACTTAGTAAAATAAAATATTATTGGTATATAGGTTCTATTTCCGGTATCATTGGATTTAGTATCTTTATAACTTCATATTATAGAAATTTAACTATGTAATTAAAAACCTCTTAGTATTATTATGCTAAGGGGTTTTGTTTATGTTAAACTACAGATATACATAAATTTATCAGGAGTCTATCATGTCTATTACTTTCAATAAAAAACAACAACAAGTAATCAATGAATTAAATCAAAATATACTCTTAAGTGCAGGAGCTGGCACAGGCAAGACAAATGTACTTTCTTATCGTGTAGCTAATATTTTAAATAAAAATCGTGCCAATGCCGACGAAATTCTCTGCTTAACTTTCACTAATAAAGCTTGTCGAGAATTAAAAAATCGCATCACTTCGCAATTAGATTTTGAAACAGCAAATAAAATCACCATTCGCACCATTCATGGCTTTGCTTACCAAGTGATTACCACTACCGCCAAAAAAGCACAAACAATATTTAAAGAATTTGTCATCTTTGATGATGAAGACCAAAAAACACTAATCAGACAAACTATCACCAATTTTCCTAAAACTAGAGCCTTAGATATTCAATATATCGTAAATTGCATTGAGCAATTAAAGCAAGAACGAGCTTTAAAGCATATCTATACTGAAGATATCGAAGCCGATTATACTACTATTTATCATCAGCATTTGAAGTTCAATAAAACATTCAATCAACAACAAAATGATAATTTAACGAAATTTTTTCAATTTGATGGTTTAAATATAATCATCAACTATGAATTGGCTCTACAACAAATGCACGGTTTAGATTATAAAGATTTAATCGCCAATGCTTATCGCTTATTTCAAGACGAAAATATATGCTCATCATGGCGAAAACGCTACAAATATATCATGATTGATGAAATGCAAGACACTAGTTCTTTTGAATATACTATGCTTGAAAAGCTCTTTCCTGCTAATAATATCATGCTCTGTGGCGATGAATTTCAAACTATTTATGAATGGCGTGGCTCTAATCCTCAAAAAATCTTAACTGCCTTCACTGAAAAATATAACCCCTTAATTATTAATTTCAATGAAAATTATCGCTCTACAAAATTACTTTTAGAAATGGCATACAATACCTTGATAAATCTTTTTTGCAAAGAAACTATCCTTCATTCCTATGCCAAAAATCTACTTTCTAAAAGTAGTGAACTCGGTCATAAAATAGAATTAAAACAAGCAAACTCTCTAGCTAACGAAGCCCAATGGATTTTTCAAAATATCGTAAATTTATTACCTTTAGTAAAAACACCTACGCAAATAGCTATTTTAGTTCGTCAAAACAATTATCTACAAAACTTAACATTACATCTAAATTATCTAGCCAATATTTATAATCAAAAAAATCAAGAAGAACCTATTCATTTCATTCAAATAGATAATATCCGCTTTTTCAAACGTCAAGAAATAAAAGATGTTCTATCCATTATGAAATATCTCATCAATCCTAATGATTACCTTAGCCTACAACGCATATTAATAAATTTAATCCCTAATATTGGTATTCGCACTATCAAGCAAATATCTTCTGCTGAATATCTTCAAAATGGATTGCGTTTATCTGACTTCATCAATGCAAATTTCCAAAATCCAAACTATGAACCTTTTTCTGACTTGATTTCAGCTTACTTATCCAAAGACATCATAGTTTTTGATATTGAAGGTACAGGGACAGATATTTTTGCAGACAATATAATTCAATTATCTGCCATCAAAATTCGCAAAGGGAAAAAAATAGCTGAATTCAATCGTTATCTAAAATCAGATAAACCTGTTGGCGACTCTGAAAAAGTACATCATATTTCTGATAAATATTTACAAACTCATGGCGAAAATCCTAAGCTTGTCCTTCAAGAATTTTGTCAATTTATCCAAGATGCTATCATCACAGGTCATAATATTCGCGGTTATGATATGGATATTCTCAATCAAAATCTATTAAAACATAACTTAAAACCTGTAAATTTCTCTAATATAAATTTTGATACCTTAGATTTAGTTCGTCGTTTTTATCCTAATCTACTTAATCATAAACTTGAATTTCTGAGTAATCATTTTCAATTTGAAACAAAATCTAATCATAATTCTTTAGATGATGTTTTTGCCACATGGGAATTATTACACAGATTACTCGAAGATAAAATTATTCCTACAGCTAAAAAACGTAGTGAATTAATCAATAAACAAAAAAATAAATTCATTCATGTAGCTCAAATTTTCCAAAAACTGCATAATATTTTAAATGACAATCTACTTTTAGAAAATCTAATCGCTCAAATCGTTGAAGAATTTAATTTAGTGAATATCTATAAAGCTAATGCAACTCAAGATGGAGCTGTTCGCTTAGAAAACATTCGCAATTTATTTAGATTAGCCAAAGCAGAACTCAACTCACATCGAGGAACAAATGGCATCAAAGAATTATTACAATATGCTAGTTTATCTAATACGGATTTAGATGCTCTTACTTCTTCTCACCCTAAAATTCCTATTATAACTATTCATCAGGCAAAGGGCTTAGAATTTGATTATGAATTTTTAGCTGGCATGAATGATGATATTTTTCCATCATATTTCAGCACACGCAATGGCTCTATTACTGAAGAAGAAAAACGTCTTTTCTATGTAGCCATCACTCGTGCCAAAAAAGCTTTATTTCTCTCCAGTTCAGGTAGACCTAGTCGTTTATTAAATTATATACCTGAACAATTCATCACCAAAATTAAATAAAAATGATTACTATCTATAAAGGCATAATATTTATGTCTTTTACTTTTAACAAAAATTTTATAAATTTTAAAATAATTTCATATACTTTTACTTATATAAGTGCTAAAATAAATATAATTTAATCTATCTATATTTTAGAATAAATTGTATATATTCTATTGGAGGTATCCGCTTATGAAAATACTAATTATCGGCGGTGTTGCAGCCGGAACGAAAGCAGCTGCAAAATTAAAACGAGAAAATCGTGATTTAGATATCACAATCATTGCTAAAGATGGTGATATTTCTTATGCTGGTTGCGGTTTACCATATTATATTGGAGGATTTATCGAAGACCGCTCTAGTCTAATTGTTAATACTCCACAAAAATATGCTGCTATGACAGGTGTAAACGTCTTAACTAATGTAGAAGCTATTGCTGTGGATAATAATAATCATACTGTTATCGCTAAAAATTTAATCACTAATGAAGAAGCTTCTTATGCTTATGATAAATTAATTATTGCTACTGGTGCTTCACCTATCACTCCACCTATTGAAGGTATAAAAAAACAAGGTGTATTCTCTTTGCGCCTTCCTAATGATGCTGTAAATATAAGAGATTATGTTACTAACAATCAAGTAAAAAAAGCTGTTATTGTTGGTGGTGGCTTTATCGGTCTTGAAGTTGCTGAAAATCTTCTAGCTCAAAAAGTTGATGTAACAGTTATCGATTTTGCTCCACAAATCATGCCTAATGTTATTGACCCCGAAATTGCTAGTTATGTACAAAAACATTTACAAAAACATGGTATTCGCGTATTAACTGGCGTTGCTGCTCAAGAAGTTTTAGGTGATGATAAAGTTTCTGCACTCAAAACCTCCGCTGGTGAATTAAGTGCAGATTTAGTAATCTTATCTGTTGGTATCAGACCAAATACTGCCTTTTTAAATGACACAGGTATGGAAATGTTCAAAGGAACTATTCTTGTAAATGAACAATTACAAACAAATTTACCTGATATCTACGCTATTGGCGATTGTGCTATGGTTTCCAACAGAATGACGCATTCTGCTCAATGGTCTCCGATGGGTTCTAGTGCCAACTTAGAAGGCAGACTCTTAGCTCAAATTTTAAATAATACACCTAAAAATTATCCTGGTGTATTAGGCACAGGTATTGTAAAACTTCCAGAACTAAACTGTGCAAGAACAGGTCTTAGTGAAAAAGTTGCTCGTGATGCTGGTTACGATGTAGAAACTGTAATGGCAGTCGTTGATGATAAAGCTCATTATTATCCAGATGCAAGCTCTTTCATCACCAAATTAATCGTAGATAAATCCACACATAAAATCTTAGGTTTCCAAGCACTTGGAAGCGGTGCTGTAGACAAAATGGTAGATATCGCTGTAACAGCTATTTCCTTAGATGCTACTATTGAACAATGTGAATGTATGGATTTCTGTTATGCTCCTCCATTCTCCACAGCTATTCATCCATTTGTACAAACAATTCATATTATGCAAAATAAATTAAGCAATAAATTAATCAGTATCACTCCTGCTGAATATCTAGCTGGCAAAGCAAAAGATTATCGTGTAATTGATGCTGGTTTAGCTCCTAGTATTCGTGGTGCTAAGTATGTAGATTTAGCAAAAGTAAATGCACCTATAGAAGGTATCGGCAAAGACGAAAAACTCCTTTTAGTATGTGCTAAAGGTAAACGTGCATATTTCTTACAAAATCGCTTAAGACATCTAGGTTATACAAATACACTTTCCCTTGAAGGTGGTCTTTTCTTCAATGATGTAAAAGTAAAAACTACATCTAAATTAACACCTGAAGAAATAAAAGCTGTAAAAGCTCTAGGTTTCCTTCAAGACAAAAATACAGAAGATAAATTCAATGGTCGTGTAATTACTAGAAATGGTAAAATTACAGCTCAAGAAAGTAAAGTTATAGCTGAAGCAGCAGATAAATTTGGCAGTGGCGAAATAACAATGACTTCCCGATTAACTGTGGAAATTCAAGGCGTTCCATATGATAATATTGAACCATTACGCGAATATCTAATGCAAAATGCAGGACTTGAAACAGGTGGTACAGGCTCAAAAGTTCGCCCTGTAGTTTCTTGTAAAGGTACTACTTGCCAATATGGCTTAATTGATACATTTGCTTTATCTGAAGAAATTCATCAACGTTTCTATAAAGGATATAGAGATGTAAAACTCCCTCATAAATTCAAAATTGCAGTTGGGGGCTGTCCTAATAACTGTGTAAAACCAAATCTAAATGATATTGGTATCATCGGTCAACGCGTTCCTCAAATTGATTATGCAAAATGTCATGGTTGTAAAATTTGTCAACCAATGAATAGATGCCCAATGAAAACATTAAATGTCGTAGACAAAAAAATAACTATTGATGAAAAACATTGCAATCATTGTGGTCTTTGCGTAAATAAATGCCCATTCCATTGCTTTGATAATTATACAGATGGCTATCGCGTTTATATCGGTGGTCGTTGGGGCAAACGCGTAAAAGAAGGTCAACCATTATCCAAAATCTTCACATCTAAAGAAGAAGTTTTAGCCATTGTCGAAAAAGCTATTCTTTTATTCCGTGAACAAGGTATCACTGGCGAACGTTTCTCCGATACAATTGATAGATTAGGTTTTGCTAACGTAGAAGCACAATTGTTAGCAGATGACCTCTTATCTCGTAAGCAAGAAAACTTAAAAGCACAAAAACATTTAGTCGGTGGCGCTACTTGCTAAATAAAATTAATATTATTTTTTAATCTAAATAAAAAAGATAGAATACAAAAGTGTAATTCACCAAAGTATTCTATCTTTTTATTTTGCTATATTTTAACGTATTGTGCTAGTTAAAATTTTTACTTGCAAAAAAAGTTCAACAAGAGTACATTTCTAAGTATTTCATCACAAAGAAGTGTATCTAATGTTGAACCAATCTCATTGTAAGCTAAATACTTTAAAATTTCAATCCCATTTATTAAATTGGTACAAATTTATTCAACCTTTATACCAAAAATATGTTCCTTCTTCTATTCGCAATACGTTATTTTATAATATTATCTATGAAAGAATATAAAGAAACTCAACATAGTATACACTATAAATCTTTATCAGATTTATCATTTTATAGTGCTGGTTATGAAAAATGTAAACATAGTTACAGTTATGGTCCCAAATACAGAAACTACCAATTAATCCATTTTGTCCTCAGTGGTGAAGGCACACCTCATATCAATGAACAAACATTTAATCTAAAACAAGGAGATGCTTTTTTAATTCCTTCAGGAAAAATTTCTTATTACAAAGCTTCAGCTACTAATCCCTGGTGCTATACATGGATTAGTTTTTTAGGGATTAATTCTCAAAACTATATCTATCAAATGATGATAAAAACTGATGATATTTACATCATTCACAATTTAGATATAACAAAATATAAAACACTAATTGATGAAATTATTAATCTTCAAGAAAATAATGTCATTCATTATTTAAAAGCCAATAGCCTCTTGTTCCTCATTCTCGCACAACTATTTGAGGATATTAATCTATCTGAAAATCAAATGCAAACTAAATCTCTTGCTAATGATTTAAAATTTGTCAACTATGCAGAAAAATTAATCCTAAAAGCTATCGCTAAAAAATTTTGCATTCATCCTAATTATCTAACTCGCATATTTCACGAAAAATTTCATTTATCACTGAAACAATATATAATGCAACTAAAACTAAAAAAAGCCCGTAGTCTTTTAATAACTACCGAGCTTTCTATTTCACCTTCTATGTATAGAAATTATTTTTATGTATTTCTCCCCATACACATAATCTATCTAAAATTTCCATAAGCGATTTTCCACTATCTGATAAACTATATTCTACTTTAGGTGGCATTTGTGGATATTCTTTTCGTATTATCAAGCCATCTTTTCCAATTCTTTCAAAGATACTGCAAGTGTTTTATGTGAGATGGTTTATATATATCTTTTTAATTCATTGTATCTGACAATATTAAATTCCATCAAACAATATAAAATAACCATTTTATACTTGCCTCGTATTAATGATAATGTATAACTAAAACGTTATAAGTAATATTACTACACTTCTTGATAATGGCTCGTATTAATGATAATGTATAACTAAAACCTGTATCTTCAAAATTAGCATTTTCAATATAATTTTTAAACATCAAAACTCTCCTTTTGGTTAGTATCTAACAAAAATGTGCGTACTTCAAGCAAATAATCTACACTGTTATAATTATAAATATAAACATTGGAGGTGTAAATTTATGCATAAAAAATCTGTATTTTAAATGGAAGTCCCAGAATAAATGGTAATACAAAAGAACTCATCAAATATTTTACTAAAGGAGCAGAAACTGTAGGTCATGAAGTTACTTGCTTTGATTTACAAAAAATGAATATTCATGACTGTCTTGGTTGTTGTAATGGAGATAAAAACGAAGACTCTCCTTGTGTACAAAAAGATGATATGTCGCAAATCTATCCTGTATGCAAGACATCAGACATCATAGTCTTAGCCTCTCCTATGTATTATTGGGACATCACAATTCAACTAAAATGTGCTTTTGATCGTTTATTCGCTATAGCCGAATTAAATCCAAATTATGAAAATCCACAAAAAGAATGTATTTTACTTATGGCTTCAGAAGGAATTACCTCTGATAATTTTACACCAGTTAAAGCTTTTTATGAAGGATTAATATCTCATTTAGGTTGGAAAAATCTAGGCATTGTCTATGCTGGAGGAAATATGAATATTGGCGATATTTTAAATAAACCAGAGCAATTAAAACAAGCTGAAGATTTAGGAAAATCTATTTAATAATCATCTGATAAATAAAATACCAGCTATCATTTTAGCTAGTATTTTTAAATATTTTCAATTTGCATCAAAGCATTGATGATTTTATGCACTTCATATGGATTAGGATTTTCCTTAGCCAATACTTCTAATATATAATCTTTATCATAAATAAAATCACTAGAATAATTCAACAAATGAATAGCAAACTCATTTGCTTCACATTCATAACGAGCAGGAGAATAATATATTCCTTCATGTTGAAAAAAATAACCTGCATGCCAATGCATACGCACATGACCAAGTTCATGACAAATTACAATTTTTTGAGCTTCATAATTCAATTTATCATTCAATAAAATAGTCTTTTTTCGCAAAACACGCACCAATATTCCACGTATCTTTTCAGGAAGTGGCACATATAAAATATTTACATCTAATTCCTTTGCCAATGCAAATGGATCTGCTGTTTGATATTTATTAACTAAATTTTTCACTCTTAATTTTATATTTTTTCGCATAATTTATTTTTTCTTTCGTTTATTTCTTTCTTTTGCGTCCCAAAAAGCCATTTCTAATGCTTCTTGTATCTGATTTTTTTCTTCTATATTCAACTTATATGTATTACCATCAAATAAAACTTCTGCTTCTTTTAAAAATTTTTCCAAACCTTTATCCTTACCCATAAAATCACCGCCTAATATAATTTTTTATATTATTATATCATACTTATTTTTTTAATTATATAATTTACAACTTGACAATTTTATTTTTTAGTTATAAACTATTAATCACTTTGCAAATACAAAAAGTTTTAAATAATAATATTAAAGATATTATTTATATTATAAGGTGGTTTTATTTATGAATACAGTATTTTTACCTTCATATAGTGTAGGCAGTGATGTTTACAATCAAATTCCAAAAGTTTGTGGTGCTTATGGCAAAACATCTGTAGTTATCGGTGGTAAAACAGCAATTTCTAAAGCTAAAGATGCTCTTTTAGCTGGAGTACATAATTCTAATATTGAAATAATTGATTTTATCTGGTACGGTGGCGACTCTACTTATGCTAATATAAAAAAACTTGCCCAAAATCCTCAATTTCAAAAAGCAGATATGGTTTTTGCTGTAGGCGGTGGTCGTGCTATTGATACTTGTAAAACTCTTTGCGATATGGAAAATAAGCCTGTTTTTTCCTTTCCAACAATAGCTTCTAACTGCTCTCCTGTAACAGCTGTTTGCGTAATTTATGATGATGAAACTCATGGCTTCAAAGAATTATATTTTCCTCAAAAAAGCCCTCTACATAGCTTTATCAATACAAAAATAATCACTGAAGCTCCTTATGAATATATCTGGGCTGGTATCGGTGATGCTTTATCCAAACAATATGAAACTGGCTTTTCCTCTCGTAATGATGAAATGAGCCATACAAATGCTTTAGGTGTACAAATCAGCAAAAATTGTTCTGATACTCTATTACAATATGGTCTTGAAGCTTTGACTTCTGCTAAAAATCATCAAGTAAGTGAAGCTTTAGAACAAGTAGTATTAACTATAATCGTAAGTACAGGTCTTGTTTCAGTACTTGTTATAAATGATTACAATAGTTGTCTTGCTCACTCTATATATTATGGTTGCACTATGCTTCCTCAAGGAGAAAAACACCTTCACGGTGAGCTTGTAAGCTATGGCGTACTTGTAATGTTACTCTTAGATAAACAACAAACTGAATTTGAAAAAGTTTATGCATTTAACCGCCAAGCTAAATTACCAACTTGTCTAAAAGATATTGAAATCAGCACTAAAGAAGAACTCGATATTGTATTAGATAAAGTAATGACTACAAATGATATTGTTCATGTACCATACAAAATCACTCATGAAATGGTTTATGATGCTATCATGGATTTAGAAATTTATCATCAAGAACATTTAAATTAACAAAAAAAGGCACTAATAAGTGCCTTTTATTTTTATCAAATATATTTTTTACTATTTTGCATCAATAATTTTATTATTAATTACATCATATTGAATTACATCATATACATTTGTTTTACCATCTTGATGTACTTCTACTAATCCACTAAATTCTGCTATTTTAGTTCGCCAATTGAAGGAACATTTTTCTGCTTGAATAGTTATATCTGGTCTTTCTAAAATAGCATCGCCTTTTATAATCGCTGTTTTTAATTCATCAGAAGCATAGACACTGCCACCTTTAAATTTTATTTCTTCTTGAGGTTCTTCCACATATACATTGCCATTTGCCCATACTTCTTTAGTTACTAAATTGACACGAGCTTTATCTGCTCCTATAGTTCTTGTATCAGTCTTTACTAAAACATTTCCTTCAAGTGCAAAACAACCTGAGGAAATATCAAAATACTTGCTATCAGATGTTACGGATACACTTGCACTAGATACTCCTACCATAGATAACATCAATACACAAACTAAAAACATTGATTTCATTAAAAGCTTTAATTTAATCATAAATTTTTTTCTCCTGTTTCTTTAAATATTCTGGTAATCTATCAAAAACCTTCAAAGCATTATGATAAAATACGTCATCATAAGCCTTTTTAGGTATTATTGATTGTATTACTTTAATATACTCTTTCATATTTACTAAAGGCCAATCAGAGCCATACATCAATTTTTGATAATCATGTAAATAATTAAACCATGTCCTAAATATATTTAAATATGGTTTAAATTCTTTTATCTGCTTTTTAGCTTTAAATTTGCCTTCCATCAAGCCTGATAAATCCATATATACATTTTTATTTTTAGCTACTACTTCCACTGCATCAGCCACCCATGGAGTTCCACAATGAGCAATTACAAATTTCACCTTAGGAAAATCAACCGCTACTTCATCTATAATCAAAGGCTGTGAATATTTTAATTTTCCCATTGAATTTGCTGTATCGCCCATATGAAAAACCACTGGTACATCATATTTTTGTGCTAATTTATAAAAATCTCTATATTTCTTATCTGTAGCCAAATATGGTTGATATCCTGTATAAATCTTTAATCCAACCGTTGAATTTTCTTCTAATTTTTGCTTAAAACTATCTAATGTATCTTTAAGATTTTCCTTATTAATAGCCAATGCATTAATACCTAAACATTGTGCTAAAAAAGGCGGAAATTTTTCTTTTCCATGATATATTATCTGTGGATTACTAAGATTATTTTCTTCGCAAATATCCACACCCATACCAATACCTAAAACTATATTATTTTTCTTAAATTCATTTTGTACTTCTTCTAAGGTACATTTTAAACCAATATTTTCAGCTGTTTTATTAAATATCCCTTTAGCTGAAAAATGCATATGACAATCTATAATTTTATCCATCATATTTTCACCTCTTAAATCTATACCCTATCTAAACTCTATTATACAAATTATCTATCTTAAGCTCAATAAACTTACTCACCTAGTTTGATTAAATTATCATTAAAATTATTTATCAATGTAAAAACGCCTTAATCATAAGGCGTTTTCTTTTTCTACTTATTTATTTTTCAAAAGGATATTTCATATTCCATTGATTGCGTATCTTATCTAATATTTCCATGACGAAAATAGTTTCTTTATGTGGCATTGCTTCACATTCTAATTCATTTTTATCAATCGCTTTAGCACAAGCTAAAACTTCATATTCATATCCTGTTAATTGTTTTGGTATTTCTACTTCTTTGATTAAATTATGTTCTACATCATAAATTTTTATCGCTTCAGGATTATTGATATTAGTTACACAAATATAACCTTTTTCTCCATAAATAAAACCACATCTATCTGTTGGTGTCATCATAGAAGCATGAAGAACTGCCATTTTCCCATCATTCCAAGTGATTGTTATACTATCTGTCAAATCTACACCTTTATCTGAGATCACAGCTTTTGCAAAAATATCTTTTATATCATTGCCAAATACCATCAAGGCAAAGTTAACGGTATAAACACCTACATCAAGCAAAGCACCGCCAGCAAGTTCTGGAGAAATCATACGTTTCACATCTTTAAGTGGATAACCTAAATTTGCCTGAATTGAATCTACTTGCCCTATAATTCCAGAAGCAATGACATCATTTATTAATTTTCGTGAAGGCATATATCTTGTCCAAATTGCCTCTGTAATAAGTACATTATTTTCTTTAGCTAAAGCTAATAAATCCTTTGTTTCTTCTGCATTTACAGTAAAAGGTTTTTCACACAAAACATTCTTTTTATTTTCTATACATAATTTAGCTATGCGATAATGCTCATTATGTGGTACAGCAATATAGATTAAATCAATATCTTCATCTTGAATTAATTCCATGTAAGAACCATATGCTTTTTCTATTTTATATTCATCTGCAAATGCTTTTGCCTTAGTCAAAGTTCTTGAAGCTACTGCATAATTTTTTATATTTTCATCATTTAATCCATTCAAAGTTTTTGCCATCAAAGAAGCGATTAAACCTGTTCCTACAATACCAACTTTCATCTGTTTCATTAAATTAAAACTCCTTAAATATTATTCAAATTATTAGCATCTATATATTCATTATCAGCAAGCCATTTTAATTGATACGAACGACGAGCTGTCCATGCAATATCATTTATATATGAAACATTAACTGCTGCACCTATGCCTGCTCCTATAATCGGCATTATCTGCATCAACTTACGTTTAGTCAAATTAATACCCAATTGTTTAGCGACTTTTTTGACTAAATTACTCATTAAAACTTCTTCAATTATTTTCTTTTGTAAAAAATCTGATTTCAATGCTAATAATGCTTCCTTTTTCTCCTTCATATCATTAGCACCTGATACAGACAAAATATTCAACACAAATTCTTTATCTTCAGCTGATTTCACTTCATATCCATAACACATAGCAATCTTATGAATAGTTCTAAAAGCTAAAACTATAACAGCCCCCACATCAGCTACCATTGTTGCTGTACCGCCAAGCCCAGTAGCAAACCCTTCAGAACCAGCAAAACCTATCGCCCATTTATGCACATTACTAGCTAACTTATCAGATAAAGCCAAATCCTTATGACGTAATTCTTCGATAGTATTTACACCAGCATTTTTCAAAATATCATTTTTACTTGCCAATTTTTGACCAATATCATGAGCATGATATATTGCCTTTTCCACTACCACCTCTGGAATTACTTTTCTTGTAAATTTACTCATAGGCGAAAAAATCTTATTCATGCCAGTATTGACTACGCTGGGTTTTTGCTGTTCCCATTTACTGATTTCTACCAATTGTTTTTCTATATATTCATCATACATTAAGATACCCTCCTTATTCTCCACAATAAAATTAATTACAAAAAAAGATTAATTAATTTACCTTAGTAGGCATATTAATTAATCTTTTTCCTCTACTTCATATTTTTTTGCCAACTAATTAAATCCGCCAAAGTAATATTATCCACAACTTCACTTATAGCATCATATAATTTTTCCCAAAGAATTAATGTTGGACATCTATCTGCACGTGTACAATTATTGATATCATCATCAAGGCAAGCTACTGGGGCTAAACTTCCCTCTATCAAACGTAAAATCATGCCTACTGTATACTCTTCTGGTTTTTTAGTCAGTCGATATCCGCCCTGCGGTCCACGCAAGCTTTTTACAAATCCTGCCTTATTTAAACTAGATACTATTTGTTCCAGATACTTATCTGAAATCTGCTGTCGTTCAGCAATATCCTTTATTCGAACCGGTGTTTTTGCATCATTTAATGCGATATCTAACATCAATCGCAATGCATATCTACCTTTAGTTGATATTTTCATCGAGCTTCAATCCCACCTTACTATAAAATTAAATAAATCCTATCTAATTTATAGTATAGCATGAAATTTTTTTCAAAAAAACTATTTACTAAAAAATATTACTCTAAACTACTAGCTTCACCAGCAACAAAGCCCATAGAAAAAGCTGCTTGCAAATTATATCCACCTGTAAAAGCGTCCACATCTACTACTTCGCCAACACAATACAAATCTTTAATTAGTTTTGACTCCATAGTTTTAGGATTTATTTCTTTTGTAGAAATACCGCCAGCTGTTACAATAGCTTCGCTAAGAGGTCTTGTCTTTGTAACAGTCATCACCATATCTTGCAATAAGTCAACCAATCTTTCACGTTCAGCCTTGCTTATTTGATTTACAAATTTATTTTCATCAATAAAGGCTAAATCAATCACTGTACTAATCATCTTGCTTGGCAATAAATCGCCTAAAGCATTTTTTATTTGTTTTCTACTATATTTTTCAAAATCTCTACAAATTCGTTTATCAAGCTGTTCTTTTGTCAAAGCAGGTTTAAGATTTAAAGATAATTCTACAGTTTTTCCTTCTCTTAACCATTTAGCAATATCACGACTTAAAGTCAAAATAATTGGCCCACTTACACCAAAATGAGTGAATAACATTTCACCAAACATTTCTTTTTTTACATCACCATCAACTAATACCTTTAAATTTACATTGCGAAGTGATAAGCCTTGGAAATCTTTTACCCAATCTTCTTCACATTCTAAAGGTACAAGTGCTGGAAATAAATCTTCAATAGTATGCCCAATCTGTTTTGCCATGCGATAACCATCACCTGTTGAACCTGTTCCAGGGAAAGATGAGCCACCTGTAGCTAAAATAACAGCATCGGCTTCATATAATTTATCTTCTTCAGTGATTACACCTGTTACTTTATTATTATCTACTTTTAAAAATTTTACACTTTCATTTAACTTTATCTGTACAGCTAATCTATGCAATATCTTTTCAAAAGCATTTACAATATCAATGGCTTTATCACTTACAGGAAAAATTCGTCCACCGCGTTCTTCTTTTAATGGCACATCTAATTCTTCAAAAAAGCTTCTGATATCCCAATTAAAGAATTTGCTAAATACACTATATAAAAATCTACCATTACCAGGAATATTTTTTACAAACTCTTGCAATAGTGCTGTATTTGTTACATTACAACGACCTTTACCAGTAATTAATAATTTTTTACCCAAGCGATTATTTTTTTCCAATAACATCACTTCTGCACCATTTTGTGCAGCACTGACAGCCGCCATGAGTCCAGCAGCACCACCGCCAACAACAATAACTTTACGCATTATTTATCTCCTATTTTTTTACGCAAACGCAATAATTCAGTTTCAGTTAATTTTCTATATTCTCCACGTTTTAATTTACTCAAAGTAAGACCTGCAAAAGCTATGCGTTTTAAAGCTTTAACTTCATATCCTAAAGCCTTGAACATTCGACGAACTTGACGATTTTTCCCTTCATAAATAGTGATTTCCACACGAGATTCTTTCAAAGTTTTATTTATGGAATCTAAATACACATCAGCAGGTGCAGTCTTACCATCTTCCAATTTCACACCATTTGCTAATTTATCCAAATCTTCCATATTAATAATGCCATCTATTCTTGCAACATAAGTTTTGCCAATTTCATACTTAGGGTGCAATAATTTATTCATAAATTCGCCATCATTTGTGAGTAATAATAAACCTTCTGTATTATAATCCAAACGACCAATAGGGAAAATTCTTTCTTCTACATCAGATAAAATATCTACAACTGTTTTTCTACCTTTTTCATCTTTTACACTAGAGATATACCCTTTTGGTTTATTGAGCATATAATAAACTTTTTTTGCTTCTACTTTAAGCATTTTTCCATTATAAGAAACTTTATCTTTCACTGGGTCAACTTTCGTACCTAATTCAGTAACAACTACCCCATTGACGCGGATTTTACCATCTGTAATTAATTTTTCTGCTCCACGACGAGAAGCAATCCCTGTACGAGCTAAAAATTTTTGTAATCTTTCTTGCAAAATAATTCTCCTTATATTTTATTATCTATATCAGATTATATCATATAATAAATATCATCTTTATGAAAAAAGAGTATGAATTTCTTATCATTCATACTCTTATATTTCTCATTTTATACTACTACCTTATGTGGTGCTATCTTATGTTCGCTAAATACATAACGACCTATACCAGCAAACTCTTTATCTTTATATAAACGAATAAATTTTTCTGTTACTTCTTCATCTTCTTTAACAGCAATTTGTTTACCTTGTTTAATCATTACTGCTTCTTCATCAGAAATAACATATTTTGGTAAATGCTTTATCGGAAAATCTATTGATAATAGCGCCATATGTGGTAATAAACCTATTTCTTCCGTAGTAAATGCATCTTCTAATTTAAATGCTCCCACATGAGTGCGAATTAAGAAACTCATCACTGTAGGTATTCCTAAATATTTACCAATATCCATACATAAACTGCGAATATAAGTACCTTTAGAACAAACTACTTCAAAAATAAAACCATTTTGTGTCATCTCTTGAAATTTAATATCATGAATGACAACATCTCTTTCTGGCATTTCTACTTCTATATTTTTACGAGCCAAATTATACGCTTTTTCACCATTAATTCTAATAGCTGAATACATTGGTGGTCTTTGTTTTATTTCACCACGAAATGTTTCTAATGCCTCTTTTACTTTTTCATCTGTAGGCATAATATAATTTTCCATCGTTTCAATGATTTTTCCAGTGTCATCACCAGTATCAGTACTTAGACCAAAAGTTACTTCTACTTTATAGGACTTATCTACATCGTCCATATACTCAAGCATTCTTGTAGCTTTTCCAAGTGCCACTGGCAAAACTCCAGCAGCAGCAGGGTCTAAAGTCCCAGCATGACCAACTTTTTTCAATCCATAAACTTTACGTAAATGAGATACAATATCATGTGAAGTTATTCCTGGTGCCTTCAAAACATTTACAAATCCATTAGGCATTTTCTTTATTCATTCCTTTGATAATAGCATTAAGTACGATATCTTTTGCTTCCATAAGATTTTTATATACAGTCGCACCAGCTGCACGAATATGACCGCCACCGCCAATAGATTGAGCAATCTCACTGACATTTACTGATTTTGAACGCATACTTACTCTAGTTACTCCATCATCAGCATATTTAATCATTACAGCTACATCTACACCACGAATATTTCTAGCAAAATTAACAAAGCCCTCTGTATTATCAGCAGACTCTTTTAAAGCCTTATCAATAATCATCAAAGCAATTTTGCCATCATGATATAACTCAATAGTATCTATAGCTCTTCCAGCTGCCTTTACACTAGAAAAAGAACGTTGGTAAAATACTTCAGAAATTTTATCTGGTTTTACACCAATTTCTAATAATTCCGCAGCAGCTTTTAATGTATACGGTGTCGTATTGCTATAACAGAAAAATCCTGTATCAGAACAAAGACCTGTATAAATACATGTAGCTGCTTCTAAATTAAATTGCCAATTCATTTTTTTTATTAAACTATAGACAATTTGAGCTGTAGCTGCCGCTTTAGCATCAACATAGCAATAATCAGATACTTTTGTATTAGATATATGATGGTCTAAATTCAAAATAGGTGCTTTTACTACATCTTTTACTCTGCCGATACGGTCAACATCAACATCTAAAATCACAAGTAAATCACACTCTATAATCTCACCATCTTGAGGTTTTTGATATAAATCTAAACCTTCCATCATACCGAGATTATCTGGTAAATCATCATCTAATAAAATTTTTATATCTTTATTAGTTCCCTTTAGGGCATGATATAGCCCTAAAGTTGAACCAACATTATCACCATCAGGATTTACATGAGAAGATAACACTATTTTATTAGCTTTTTCAATTAATTCACCAGCTTGTTTTAGTGTTACTTCCATTATTTTTGCTCCTCATCTTTTTGCACTTTTATCAATAATTCTTGAATATGTGCACTATATTGAAGTGAAGTATCCATGAAAAATTTAATTTCTGGAATAAATTTTAAACGAATACGATGCGCTAATTCTCTGCGAATGAAACCTAAGGAAGAATTTAAGCCCTTCCATGTATCTTCGATTTGTTTATCACTGCCTAAAATACTTACATATAATTTAGCATTGTGTAAATCACTAGATACATCAACTTCTGTAATAGTTACAAAACCGATACGAGGGTCTTTCAATTCTCTCATGATGATTTCACTAGCTTCTTGTTTAATCAATTCTTGTACTTTTTCTATACGAACGCTTCCCATTAATATACTCCTTATTTCTGTGGAATTTCTTCCATATCATATACTTCAAGGATATCGCCTTCTTTAAAGTCACGATAATTATCAATAGTAATACCGCATTCATAACCAGTTGCTACTTCTTTTACATCATCTTTGAAACGACGTAAAGATTCAATCTGACCTTCGTATAATACAATATTATCACGAATAATACGGATTTTAGAGTTGTTACATACTTTACCTTCAAGTACATAAGAACCAGCAACTAAAGCTTTGGAGAATTTCATAACTTGACGAATTTCTACTTTACCTTGAATTACTTCTTTATATTTAGGTGCAAGCATACCTTTCATAGCTGCCTGAATATCATCGATAGCTTCATAAATTACGCGATAAGTATGAATATCAATTTTTTCAGTATCAGCTAATTTACGTGCATTTGCATCTGGACGTACGTTAAATGCAATAATTAAAGCATTTGCTGCAGAAGCGAGCATTACGTCAGATTCAGTTACAGCACCAACGCCAGAGTGAACGATACTTACACGAACTTCGCTTTCATTTTTATTAAGACCTAAAAGTGAAGAAGATACTGCTTCTACAGAACCTTGAACGTCAGCTTTAATCAAGATATTTAATTCTTTGATATCGCCTTCGTTAATCTGATTGAATAAATCATCTAAAGAAACTTTCTTAGAACGCATAAGTTCATTACGCTGTTTTTCAATACGTTTTTCAGCAATAGTTTTAGCAAGTTTTTCATCTAATGCTGCAAGTTCGTCCCCAGCTTCTGGAACATCAGCAAGACCTAAGATTTCTACTGGCATAGAAGGACCAGCTTTTTTAACTTTTTCACCACGGTCATTGATCATTGCACGAACTTTACCACAAGCAGTACCTGCAATAATAAAATCACCGATATGAAGTGTACCATTTTGTACAAGTACAGAAGCTACAGGGCCACGACCTTTATCAAGACGTGCTTCGATTACTACACCACGAGCTTCGCGATTAGCATTAGCTTTGAGTTCCTGTACTTCTGCTACTAATAAGATCATTTCTAAAAGGTCATTAATACCTTCTTTTTTCTTCGCGGAAACAGGTACCATGATTGTAGTACCGCCCCATTCTTCTGGAATGAGTTCATGTTCAGCAAGCTGTTGTTTTACATGGTCAGGATTTGCACCTGGTTTATCCATTTTATTGATAGCTACAACGATTGGCACTTTTGCTGCCTTAGCATGGTTGATAGCTTCTAAAGTCTGAGGCATAACACCATCATCAGCTGCAACTACAAGTACAGCTATATCTGTAACCTGAGCACCACGAGCACGCATAGCTGTGAAAGCTTCATGACCTGGTGTATCTAAGAATACAATTTTTTGACCATTACACATAACTTGATACGCACCGATATGCTGAGTGATACCACCTGCTTCATTTGATGTTACAGATGTTTTACGAATAGCATCAAGTAAAGAAGTTTTACCATGGTCAACATGTCCCATTACTGTTACAACAGGAGGACGAAGTGCTAAGTTTTTAGGGTCATCTTCAAATTCTGGGATTTCTGTTAAATCAACTTCAGGTGGAAGTTCTTCTACAGCAATACCAAATTCTTCTGCAATCAAAGAAGCTGTTTCAAAATCAAGTTCCTGATTGATTGTAGCCATTGTACCGAGTAACATTAATTTTTTGATAACATCTGTTACAGGGTATGTCATTTTACTAGCTAATTCTTTAACTGTAATTGTTTCGCCAACTTTAATATGTTTTGGACGAATGATTTCTTGTGGTTTGTTTTCCACTACAGGCTTAGTATTTTTGCCTTTATTCTTTTTATTGCCAGCAAATTTATTATTAAAATTATTATTGTTGTTATTATTTTTCTTATTGTTATTGCGATTGTTGTTTTTATCGTTATTTTGTGGACGATTATTTTTATTGTTACGATTTTTATTATTAGCAGTATTATTTACTGGAGTATTTTTTGTTTTATGTTCATTTGCACTAGCATTATTTCTAGTATTATTGCGATTATTGTTCTGATGTGTATTATTCTGATTGTTTTTGTTTTTATTATTGTTGTTATTATTATTTGCAGAATTATTATTTTTATGATTTACATTCTGCTGATTATTTTTTTTTGCTGTTTGTTGTTTATTATTATCTTTATTATTCACGATACTAGCTATAACCTCACGTTCTTTCTCGCCAACCAAGTTTAGGTTGTTACTAACATTAACATTATTTTTATTTAAAATATCAATTATTTTTTTACTATCTAAAGAAAACTCTTTAGCTAATTGATAAATTCTATATTTGGACATTAAGCCACCCCCAGGGTTTTCAATTATCCAATATCTTTAAAATGGCTTTCTTAAAGCCTTCATCACAAATCGCTATAGCTGCTCTATCAGTTTTCCCAATAGAATTTGCCATCTCATCTTTTGTAAGTTCTGTATATCTCAACAAAACTTTACTATTTTTTGCCATTTTTTCATATTTAGCTTTTGTCGCATCAGCAACATCATTTGCCAATAATATCAATTTAATATTATTTTTACTACTTAAAGCTTTTTCAATGACAAATTCTCCAGACATAACTTTACCAGCACGACATGCAATGCTTACAATATTTATTAATTTAACCTTATTATTCATCAAGTTTGGCAAATTCCTCTTTTAGCTGTTCATATACTGAATTATCTATCTGACATTTAAAAGATTTTTCTAAACGACGCTGTTTCACTGCTGTATTTAGACATTCAATATTCTTACAAATATAAGCACCACGTCCAGATTTTTTACCTGTGAAATCTACACTGAATTCACCTTCTGGACTTTTAACTATACGAATCATTTCACGTTTATTATGAGGTTCTTGACAACCCACACATAAACGAACAGGAAGTTTTTTCATTACTTATCGCTCCCTATTATTAATCTACAGAAAAAGATTCTTCACTTACAACATTAACCATGTTCATATCGTCTGAATCAAAACCTTCTTCTGCAGCTTGAGTTTCGCTCTTAATGTCAATTTTCCAACCAGTGAGTTTTGCAGCCAATCTAGCGTTTTGTCCTTCTTTACCAATAGCTAAAGATAATTGATAATCTGGTACGATTACTCTAGACATTTTCTTTTCTTCATTTACTGCAACAGATACAACTTTTGCAGGGCTTAAAGAATTTGCTATATATTTTGCTGGATCTTCATTCCATTTTACAATATCAATTTTTTCGCCACGAAGTTCATCTACTACAGCTTGAACACGTAAACCTTTTTGACCTACACAAGAACCAACTGGATCGATTTCTTCATTTGCAGAAAATACCGCTATTTTGGAACGCATACCTGGTTCACGAGCTACAGATTTAATTTCAACTGTACCTTCTTGAATTTCAGGTACTTCAAGTTCAAATAATCTTTTCAATAAGCCAGGATGTGTACGAGATACTAAAATCTGAGGACCTTTGGAAGTTCTTTTTACTTCTACTACATAAACTTTAATGCGATCATTATGTTTATATTGTTCTGTGCTGATCTGTTCAGATGGTGCAAGTACAGCTTCTGTTTTACCAAGGTCAATAAATACGTTATGACCTTCCATTCTCTGTACAGTACCAGTTAAAATATCACTAGAACGGTTAGAATATTCCTCATAAATAATACCACGTTCTGCTTCTCTAATACGCTGTACTACTACTTGTTTTGCAGTTTGAGCTGCAATGCGTCCAAAGTTAGCAGGTGTTACTTCTACTTCTACTACATCATCTAAAACAATGCTTTCGCCAAATTGTTTTTGAGCTTGTAATAAAGAAATCTCTGTAACTTTATTTTCCACTTTTTCTACAACTTTTTTCTGAGCGTATACATGAAATTCGCCAGTTGCTCTTTCTAAATACACACGCACATTAGAAGCAGTGTTGAAATTTCTTTTATAAGCAGATACTAATGCTGCTTCAACTGCTTCAAATAATACTTCTGGTGCTATGCCTTTCTCCTGTCCAACTTCTTTTAACGCATCTAAAAAGCCTTTATCTTTGGTTGCCATTTAATTACATTTACTCCTTAATCTTAATTTAAAAATCAATATGCAATCTAACTAAAGCAATATCTTTTAATGCTATTTCTCTAGTTTCATCAATAGTAATAATATCTTTTGTATAACCAGTTAATTTACCAGTTATCATTTTTTCACCATCAATAGCCTTATATAATGTAATATCCACCAATTTGCCCATTTCGCGTTTAAAATCTTTTTCTTTTTTCAACGCACGGTCAAGTCCTGGTGAAGACACTTCCAAAATATAGCGGTCATTGATAATATTTAATTCTTCAAGCTTTTCATCCAGTAGGCCGCTTACTTCCTGACAATCATCAAGGCCAATGCCACCTTCTTTATCGATGTATACACGTAAAAACCAATCACGTTCTTTTACATACTCTACATCAACAAGTTCATAATCAGTATTAGCTAAAATTTCTTCAGCAATTTTTTCAACTGCTTCTTCCACACGATTTGCCATCGAAACACCTCCTGTAATATTATCCCCAATATAAAGTAAAGAGTGGGCGTCTACCCACTCTTTAAGGAATAATCAAATTAACTTCTTTAACTAGTATAGCATAGAAAATTTATCTATGCAAGATTTTATACATTTATACAAAAAATATCTCTATAAAATAATTTCTACTATTTACAATAACTTATCATCATATTATTAAATCTAAATTATTTCATTTAACTTTTTCTTTTTCTGAGTTCATCTAATTTTGCCATAACTTCATCATTTATTCTTGAGCCGATTTCACTTCTTCTCAATGGCAATACATGCTCACCTGTATATTCATCGCGAATATTTTTTTTGCTATGTTTTATTCTTCGCCATAATTCATTTGCAGAAATACGATATGCTCCTGCTCCTAAAATCAAAGACTGCTCTGCTCCATCAGAAGTTACTACATATACTTCTCTACCATAATATTTAGTAGCTTCATATACACTGCGTTCAATATAACTATCAGCTGTTTCTTTTTCCTTTGTATAAACTACTTTACAATGTTTAGATTTTTCTTCAACATTTTCTTCCGCATTAGTATATTGTGCATCAAAAACTATAGTAATATCATATTTTTCATATTGTCCATATTCCATTAAAAGATGAATTAATTTTTCTCTAGCAAAATCTAAATCATCATTGATGAATTTCTTTAAACTTTCCCATGCATTTATTATATTATAGCCATCTACTACCATGTATTTTTCATGTCGATTTGGTGTCAAATATGTTCTACTTCTATTCATAAGCTATTATTCTCCAATTCAATTTTTTGACATTTCTTATTATACCATAAATACTATTATCTTTGCTTTATACTCTTTCCTATGTTAAAATTTATATCAGTTAATTTTGAATTTATAGGAGGAATTTTCGTGGCTATTTTAGATATAAAAAAAGCTGGTGACCTTGTTTTAAAACAACAAGCTCAACCAATTGAAAGAATTGATAAAACAATCCGTACTTTACTTGATGATATGGCAGAAACTATGTATAAAGCTAATGGTGTAGGTCTTGCTGCACCACAAGTTGGTCAATCTATCCAAGTAGTAGTTATAGATGTAGGTGAAGGACTTTTAGAACTCATCAACCCTACTATTATTCGCAAAGAAGGCACTGAGATAGACACTGAAGGCTGTTTAAGTGTACCAGAAATTTATGGTGAAGTAGAACGTGCTGCTAAAGTAAGCGTTGAATATTTAAATCGTCGTGGAAAACGTCATCGCATTACTGCTACAGGACTTCTTGCACGTTGCCTTCAACACGAAATAGACCATTTACATGGAAGATTATTTATCGATATTGCCAATAATCTTCATAAAGCTCAAAAATAAGAGGTGTTTTCCATGCCAATAAAAAATATTGTTTTCATGGGTACTCCAGAATTTGCTGTACCTTGCTTAGATATTTTAAATCAACACTACAATGTAACTGCTGTATATACACAACCAGACAGACCAAAAGGACGTGGTCAAAAATTAGCTATGTCCCCTGTCAAAGAATATGCTCTAAAACATAATTTACCAGTATATCAGCCAGAAAAAATCAAAACACCAGAATGTGTAGCCAAGCTTCGCGAATTAAAGCCTGATTTAATTATCGTTGTTGCTTTTGGTCAAATTCTTTCTAAAGAAATACTTGATATACCGCCACTTGGCTGTGTAAATGTACATGGTTCATTATTACCTCGTTGGCGCGGTGCAGCTCCAATCCACTGGTCAATCATCAGTGGCGATAAAGAAACTGGTATCACTACTATGTATATGGACGTTGGTTTAGATACTGGCGATATGATATTAAAAGCTACTACTGAAATCACTCCAGATATGACTACAGAACAACTTCATGACAAATTAATGGTTCAAGGTGCTGATTTATTATTGCAAACAGTTCAATTAATCGAAGAAAATAAAACTCCTCGTGAAAAACAAGATGACAATTTATCTTGCTATGCTAAAATGTTAAACAATGATAATTGTCGCATTGATTGGACAAAATCTGCCCAAGATATCCATAATTTAGTACGCGGATTGAATTCTTGGCCAGTCGCTTATACTACTTTAAACAATAAGAAATTTAAAATCTGGCAAACAAGAGTAACTACAGGAACTGGAAATCCTGGTCAAATCATAAAATTAACTAAACAAAGTATTATTGTGGCTACAGGTGAAGGTGCTATTGAACTTCTTGAAATCCAACCACCTAATAAAGCAAAAATGCCAGCAAGTTCATATATAAACGGTCATAAACAAGAACTTGAAAATAATGTATCTTTTATCTAAACGTAACAAGCGAAAGTAGCCTAGCTATTTTCGCTTTCTTACTAATTTTTACCAATTTTACACTACACGAAAGATTAGGATAAACTATATGTATAATGATATTTTAAAAAATACTAAAAAACGCTTATTTATAAAATTAGCTACTATTAGCTTATTTAGTATAATGTTTCTCGCCTATTTAATTATCTGGCTATGTTATCCACGCCTAGTTGTCTTAGACTTAGCTTTTATTGCCTTTACCTTTGTTAGCATTTTATTTATTTTCTGTTGTCTATTCATTCTAAATATGATTTTCAACATAGCAAATATAAAAGTCTTTTCTTTTCTTGATAAATATATCTTCAATTTTATCAATTTTCTTTTCCCTATTATCATATTGTGGGGAAAAATCTTCGGCATAGGACGACGTGAAATTGAACGTTCTTTTATTGCCTTAAATAACTATATACTCACACATAAAAACATCAAAGTAGAAGCTAAAGACTTATTAGTTATCTCCCCACACTGTCTACAACTCGCAACTTGCCCACACAAAATAACTCATGATATCAATAATTGTAAGCATTGCAATCAATGTACTATTGGACCATTAATCGATATGGCAAATAGAATGGGTTTTCATTTCCGTGTGGCAACAGGTGGAACTTTAGCTCGTAAAATCGCCAAAGAACTCCGCCCTAAAATGTTATTAGCTATTGCTTGTGAACGTGATTTAACAAGTGGCATACAAGACGTATATCCGCTACCAGCTGCTGGAGTTTTAAATATCCGACCTAATGGTCCTTGTTATAATACCACTGTAGACTTAGAATTAGTCGAACAAACAATTAAACAATTTATTAAATAACAAAAAAGTTGTAATCACTTGATTATATATCATTTGATTACAACTTTTTTATTACTATTGTTTTTTAGCCATCAATTCAGCATACATATCACTGATAGTTTTTCTATATACCGAATGTAATTTATACGGAGCAATCTGCATTAATGGTTTTAATACAAAATCACGATTTTTCATATCTGGATGCGGAACTATCAAATCATCTTCACTTATAATATCATCATCATAAAAAATTATATCTAAGTCTAAAGTTCTAGGTCCCCAATGTATTTTACGTTCTCTACCTGCATGTTCCTCTACTTTTTGCAAAATCTGTAACAATTCATCTGCTGGTAAAAGTGTTTCTATCTTCATAACACCATTTAAAAATACATCTTGTTCCACATTTCCATATGGTTTTGTAACAATTTTATCTGAAATAGCTACTATATTTATCTGTGGTAAATTGCTCAAAGCTTCAATAGCTTCATCTATAAATTTCTCTTTATCTCCTAAATTAGAGCCAAACGCTACAAAAGCTTCATGCCAACCACGTTCAATTTCTACAGATACGGACTCAAATTCCTTTTCGATAGGTGCATGTGGTTTTCTAATTTCCAATAAAATACTTTTTACTAATTTAAATTCTAATAATAATGCCTGTGCTAATTGTTCAGCTACAGTTTCAATCAAATCATAAGTATGCTTAGTCATAAAATCATGAATAAAATCACATACTGTTCCATAATTAGTAGAAGCGTCTAAATCGTCATTCATGCCAGCTTTTCTTGTATTTGTATATAATTCAGCATTAACATAAAAATACTGACCTTTTTCTTTTTCTTCATCATATACTCCATGATAAGCATATACTTCTAAATTATCAATGCGAATTATATCCATCAAAAATTACCTCCAGCATATTTTATAGCTTCTGCCATTTTTATAGCTCTTAAATTTTCTTTTATATCATGAACTCGTACAAAATCATAATCTGCTAACACTGCCATAATAGATGTAGTAATTGTACCTTCTACTCTCTCATCAGCAGGTAAGTCCAAAGTTAATCCCACCACAGATTTTCTTGAAGCTCCTAATAATAAAGGAAAATTCAATTTGTGTAGACTAGATAAATTTTTTAACATAATTAAATTTTGCTCATATGTTTTAGCAAAACCAATACCAGGATCTAAAATTATCTTATCTTCTTTTATTCCAGCATTTTGAGCAATATCTATAGTTTCTTGTAAATCCTTCACTACATCAGTCAAAAAATCTTTATAATTTGTATCTTTGCGATTATGCATCAAACAGCAAGTTACATTATTTTCTGCTATAACTGTTGCTAAAATATCATCATATTTTAAGCCCCAAATATCATTGATTAAATCAGCACCTGCTTTTATTCCTTCTTTAGCTACATTTCCCTTATATGTATCTAAAGATATTGGCACATCAAACTCTTTTTTTAAATTTTCAATAACAGGAACAATACGTGATATTTCTTCATCATCACTTAAAAGCGTATATCCACCAGGTCTTGTTGACTCTCCGCCAACATCTATGATATCTACACCTTCTTTTATCATTTCTTGCGCATGAAATAAAGCTTTATCTAAAGAATTAAATCTACCGCCATCAGAAAATGAATCAGGTGTTACATTCAAAATTCCCATAATATAAGTATGTCTACCAAAATCAAACTCTCTACTACCAATTTTCATAAAAAATACCTCAAATAATTAATATTTTAATTTTAAATTTTTCTTTTCATCTTTCCAATTACAAATAGGCTCAACTTGACAACAAAAACAAGCCCTGCTCATTTTATCAGCTCGATATAATAACCCATTTAAATTCTTTTCTTCACTAGTTTTACTATCTCTATGTTTTAAAATAGCTTCAATGATTTGATTTTTTTCTTCTACAGTGAAATCGCAATCATCTAAAATTAAAGGAGCAATCTGCGCACTAGATATTTCATGACCAATTCCTTGACGATATTGAATATGACGACCAATATCATGTAGTAAAGCTGTCGCATAAATCATATCATCGCTAATTTTTAAATCTTCTTTTACATTTAAAATCATCATCAATCTAGCCACATCTAAAAAATGACCCATATCATGTCGGCAAAAAATACGATTTGTTTCCTCTTTAGCTATCTCATTATAACATTTCTTAAATATTCTATGTCGTATAATCGTATTTTTACAATCAAAATTCATCTTCTTTGCTCCCTAAAATTCTAAAAAATACATATAAACATTATAAAAGAAATCCTACAATTAAACAATAAAAAAACGACTTCTACTCAAATTATCATAGATGTCGTTTTTTATTACACTAATTATTTATTTAATTTCGCAGTGATAACACGACGAGCAAATTCAATAATTAATAAAATATTTACTAATAAGCCGAGCCATTGAGCTGTATCACCAAAGCTATCGCTTACCATACGAAGTGGAGCTTCACTACCACCAGATGTTACAGAAACAACGATAACACCAGCAAGTAATACACCCATTAAAGATTCACCAACGATCATACCAGAGGCAAATAAGATACCACGACGATTGCATGTATCTACATCATTAGCAACATTCTGAGGGCTACGAACTTCTGCACGTTTACGTAAATAACGATTTACTACATAAGAAAGTACAGCACCTACTACAAGTGGCATCTGTAAAGTTGGAGGAAGATATATACCCATACCTACAGCAAGAGGTGGTAAGCTAAGATTTTTTGTAGATTTTTTCAAGAATACATCAATGATGATAATAATAATACCAAAGATTACACCATAAAGAATATATGACCAATCCATGCTATTATTGAAAATACCTTTAGCAATTGTTGCCATCAAAGTAGCCTGTGGAGCAGACAATACCTGATTGGGATCCATATCAGGACGAGGCATTGCACCTGGGAAACCATATGCTTCATAAAGTAAGTTGAGTACAGGAGCAATAGCGATCGCACCAGCGATACAACCGATTAATAAAGCTACCTGCTGTTTCCATGGAGTTGCACCAACAAGTAAACCAGTTTTTAAATCCTGTAAGTTATCATTGGAAATAGCAGCAATACTTGTAATAACACTTGTGATAAAAATAGCAAATGCAGTAGCAAATAAAGTACCATATTCAGAGCTGAATAAACCTGCAAGGTTACCTAATGCTAATACTACAAGGGAAGAAACAATGATACCTAAAATACCAATACCAGAAATTGGACTGGAAGAAGTACCGATAAGACCTGCCATGTAACCGCAAGCAGCAGCTACGAAAAAACCCATACCTACAGCAACAATAATACCAACTACTATGTACAACAAAGTCATACCTGTGGATAAATTGCCACCAGCTAAGAAAGAATAGAATACACCTATTAAACCAATAATAATTAATACGAATACAATACCAATACTTTTTGGTGTCATATCAGTATCCATACGATGTAAATTATCGTTAGATACACTATTATCAGATACAGCTTTAATAGACATTTTAATACCATCTAAAATAGGTTTTAATAAAGTAATTAAAGTCCAAATAGCAGCAATACCAATTGTACCTGCACCCATAAAACGAATTTTAGAAGACCAAATGCTAGTAGCTACTTCACCGATATCTACACCAACTGGAATATCAGATATAGACATGAAATATGGTACAAAACCTAACCAAGTAACAACTAAACCAAATAAAATTGCTAAACCACTAGCAAGACCAATAAGGTAACCTGCACCTAATAAAGCAGGAGAAAAACCTAATGGAAGACAAGTTACTACATTTTTGCCCAAATGAATCCAATTCATCATTTCAGCGGAAAGATATCCAAATCCACTAGAAAATAGATTGATAAGTGCAGCGACAACACCACCACTTACAATATCTTTCATGCCAGTAACGCCTTTTTTCTCGCTAGCACTACCAACTTTCAAAATTTCAGCAGCAGCACGACCTTCTGGATAAGGCAAATCTGTATTAACTACCATTGCACGACGAAGTGGAATAGTGAATAATACCCCTAAGCATCCACCACATGCGCAAATCATTAAAGTTTGCCAAAATTGGAAGCCTTGCCAATAACCAATCATCAATAAACCAGGAATAACGAAAATTACTGCGGATAATGTACCAGCAGCAGATGCTTGAGTCTGTACAAGGTTATTTTCTAAGATATTAGAATCCTTGCACATACGCAAGATAGCCATAGAAATAATTGCAGCTGGAATAGCAGAAGAAAATGTAAGTCCTACTTTCAATCCTAGATACACATTAGATGCAGTAAATACTATTGTTATAAATAAACCAAGTATAACCCCTCTAAGTGTAAGTTCAGGCAATTTTAATTCATGGCTCATGAAATCATGATTTTTCATAAATAAAATCTCCTTTTTTATAAAATCATGATATATTGTACAATAGTATTGTACAAAGTGCAATACTAAATACACATTAAAAACATTTTTATTTTTACATAAATTACGTAAAAAGCTCTTGTTTTTACTAAAATTTTATATAAAGCAAACAAAAATCTAATAAATACAGATTATTTTCTTAAAAATTATATTTTTATTTATCATAATGTCCATATTAAGAAGAAAATATCAATTTCACAAGTTAACAATTTATTTATATCCATTAACAGCATAAACTTAATGTAAAGTTATATTTTACAATCTAGTACTCTGTTAAAAGACATTCTTATTTTATTATATTTTAGTAATACTTTAAATTTATTATCGAAAAAAATGAAAAAATATGCATTTATTATTAAAGTTATTTTATTGCTATTAAAAATAAAAAACTCCCCATAAAATCTAAAAAATAAAATTCTATGGGAAGTTTTCCTAAAATAATTATTTAACTTCTTTGTATTTATCAATCTGTTGATTTAATAATTCAATATCATCAAAATAATTTATTTTCATAGCATCTTTTACTTCATGCAACGTTTGTTGAGCCACTTCACGAGCTACTTCAGAACCTTCTTTTAAAATCTGATATACATAAGCAATATCTTTTTGATATTCTTTACGACGATTTCTAATTGGTTCAAATTCTTCTTGTAATACAGCATTCAAGAATTTTTTAACTTTAACATCACCAAGACCACCACGTTGATAATGAGTTTTTAATTCATCTAAATTATTGTAATCAGGTAAATATTTAGCAAAATATTCATCTTTGCAAAATGCATCTAAGTAAATAAATACTATATTACCTTCTATTTTTCCTGGATCAGAAACTTTAATATGATCAGGGTCTGTATACATGCTCATTACTTTTTGTTTAATGACATTAGCTTCATCAGATAAATAAATACAGTTTCCTAAAGATTTACTCATTTTAGCTTTACCATCAATACCAGGAAGACGTAAACAAGCTTTGTTATCTGGAAGTAAGATATCTGGTTCTACTAAAGTTTCTGTATTGTATAACATATTAAAGCGACGAACAATTTCTCTTGTCTGTTCAATCATTGGCTCTTGGTCTTCACCAACTGGTACAGTTGTTGCTTTAAAAGCTGTAATATCAGAAGCCTGACTTACTGGATAAGCTAAAAAGCCAACAGGAATACTTGCTTCAAAATTACGCATTTGAATTTCAGATTTAACTGTAGGGTTTCTCTGTAAACGAGATACAGTAACAAGGTTCATATAATAACATGTCAATTCACAAAGCTGTGGGATTTGTGATTGCACAAAAATTGTAGATTTTTTAGGGTCAATGCCACAAGCTAAATAATCCAAAGCTACTTCTAATACATTCTGACGAACTTTTTCTGGATTATCTGCATTATCTGTAAGTGCTTGAGCATCAGCAATCATAATGAAAATCTTTTCAAATTCTCCAGAATTTTGCAATTCTACACGTCTTTTTAAAGAACCTACATAATGACCAATATGTAAACGACCAGTAGGTCTATCTCCTGTTAAAATAATTTTACCCATAATTAACCTCCGCAATCTATTACTAATAAACTTTATTATTAATATTTATATATTTAATATAATATAGATTTAAATCTCTTTTGTAAATATCAATTTAATTAAGTACTTATTTTTCTTCATTATTATATATCCTTGATAAAGAAATTTTATATTATAATATAAGTAAATACTATTTATATTGGAGATGATTTTATGGCTAGAAATTTACCTCAACAATTGCGTTATGACAAACTAGGCCCTAATGTAGTAAAAGCTCTAACTAAACGTCATTTTGAAGCTTATTACTGTAGCACCAAAGAAGAAGCTTTAGCCCAAGCAATTAAATTAATCCCTAAAAAAGATGTTGTTTCATGGGGAGGCTCTATTTCTATTGATGAAATTAATTTATTATCCTATGTAAAAGAACATTATCAAGTAATTGACCGCGATAGTGCCAAATCACCAGAAGAACGACTTGACCTCATGCGTAAAGCTCTACTTTGTGATACTTTCCTTATGAGCTCTAATGCTATCAGTGAAGATGCTCAATTAGTAAATATCGACGGTAACGGCAATCGTGTTGCTGCCATGATTTATGGACCTAAAAATGTAATTATAATTGCCGGTATGAATAAAGTAGTAAAAACTCTAGATGATGCTTATGCTCGTGCTAGAAATATAGCTGCTCCTAGCGTTGTGCAACGTTTTCCTAATGCTAAAACACCATGTAATCAAACTGGTTCTTGTCATGATTGCTTATATAGTGATAGTTGCTGTGCTTATATAGTTACTACTCGTATTTGTCGTCCAGAAAAAAAAATAAAAGTTATCCTAGTAGGCGAAAATCTAGGCTTATAATAAAAAGCTCTCAGAATATCTGAGAGCTTTCTTCATCTTTGTGATATGACTAAGCCAACAATAGCCAATATCATACCTATTAATTTATATAAAGTTATTGGCTCATTTAATACTAAATAAGCAGTAATTACTGTTACCACTGGGCTAGCATATATATATACTGTAGTCTTTACCACACCTAAATACTTCGTAGCGAAATTCCATGTCAAAAAACAAATTGCTGAAGCACCAATTCCTAAATACAACATATTTGCTAAATTTACTGGTTCCAATAAATAAATTAAGTCAATATTAAAACCCATAAAAATAACTGGTGGTATCATTAAAATTACGCCATAAAGAAAAATTTCTCTTGTGATAACTATCATATCATAGCCAAATGCACAAATTTTCTTTAATACTACAGCATAAACAGCCCATAAAACAGCAGCTCCTAAAGCTAAGATATCGCCTTTATGATTGATATTCAAACTACTTTCTTCTAAGGCAATAAATACTATACCTATCATTGAAATTATAAATCCTACAATAAAAGGCCCTGTTATTGCATGTTTTCGCAATGTAAAACTAGCTAAAATAGCAGCAAAAAAAGGAGCTGTTGATGAAATAATTCCAACATTTGAAGCATATGTATATGTCAATGCAATATTTTCCATCAAATAATATAAAGTAATTCCTGATAATGCTGCCACTACCAAATATAAACGATGTTCTTCATGCCTTAACTTCAAAGGTTCTGGTCTGATTATATATAAAATACTAAGACCGATTACAAACCTTGTTAATAATATTTCAATTGGCGAAAAATCTACTAATAATATTTTAGTGGATATAAATGTTGTTCCCCAACAGATGATTGTAAATAGTGCCAATAAATGACCTTTCATTGCTACTCCCATTAGTAAAGCCCCTTTTACATTAAATTTTGTTCTATATATTTCAAACAATACGCTTTATTTTCTAAAATTTTATAAATAGTATTATCGTATAAATACCTATCATGTTCTTGATTATAAAAAGCTTTACCTGTTTGAGTTTCTTTTATTAACCAACCTTGTTTTTCCATAAATATATAAAACTCTATTTTAGTTTTTATATTTAATTTATTTATATTATCAATTATTTTTATTAAATTCTCTATCAAATTATAAAATCCTTGTTTTTTTTCGGATAAATATATTTTTTTATCTAAATCATATTGAAGAGTTTTTCCCCATATCATTTCAATATTACTACGTAGAATTTTATCATCATGAAAAGTTTTAGCTAAAGTTTTATCACTAACTTTTCTATTTTCATCAATATAATTAAAGATAAAATCTTTCTTTAAACGTTCATGCTCCAGTTTTATGCCAACTTTTAATAATTCCTGCTCAAAATATTTAAAGTCTTTATTTCTACTTTTATTTAAAATATCTATTATTTTATCATAAACTGTTTTCTGCCACGTTAAATCTCTAAATTGTTCTCTTAAAAAGCTATATTTTTTACGCATATTATATTCATGATTTTTATTTTGAGCAAATATATCTCTTTCAATAACTGATAAATTATATTTTCTACATAATTCATCAGAACTATATTTTAATTTTTCTAAAGTTTTATTGGCATGTATTTCTATTGTCTTTCCTGTTATAGCATTTACTGAATTGATGATAAAGTGATTATGTATATGTTTTGTATCTAGGTGTGTACATATACATACTTCAAAACCATTTTGAGCAAAATTTTGCATTGCCCATTTTTTTCCTATTTCATGGGCTTTTTCTGGAGTTATTTCATTTGGCTTAAATGATTGCTGAAAATGTTTATACATTTCACTATTTTTATTATCTACTGCTTTTCGATATAGCTCTTTTGTTGCTATCATTGTATCATATATATTTTTTAATGAACCCCAACAATTCAATGGAGTTATTAATTTTTTCCCTGTTATTGTGGTTATTTTTTCTTCATTAGCAATATAATTTAGAGCTGATTTTAGACTCGCTTTTGTTTTTCCTGCTTTAACGACTTTAATAATTGCCAAAATTCATCACATCCTTGCTGGATTTCTTGTAGTAGTTTTTCTGTATTTTCATCTTTTGTTTCTATTTTATTAGATAATTCGTTTACTTTATTTCCTAGGTATTTTATTTGCGATATTGTTTGTTCTAGGTTGGGTATTATGTATATTGGGTTGTTGTTTATGCTGTCTATTATTAGCTGAGTTTTTGATATTTGTGTTTGTTCTAATTTTTGTTTTATTAGTTCATTTTGTTCTGGGGTTAATCTTATATTTAATTGTAGGCGAGGAGATTTTTTTTTCATTTTTTATTCCTTTCTTTCATCTAGACATTTGCTAAGCTTGCTTATTTACTTCTATCTCTTCCTTTTACTATATATTATTGTTCTTTTTTCTGCAATATTTTTGTAGACATTTTGTTGTTTTTTATATTATAATTTAATTAATGGATAATAATTATTATTTTATAAGAAATATTGATTTTGTATTGTAGGTGATTTTATGTTAGATACTGTTATTATTGGCAGTGGTCCTGCTGGTCTTGCTGCTGCTATATATGCTTCTCGTGCGGCTTTGAATTATGTTGTTTTGGAAAAGGCTGGTTATAGTGGTGGTCAGATTGTTACTACTAATGATTTAGATAATTATCCTGGTATGCCTAATATTGATGGGGCTTCTTTTTCTATGGCACTTCAAGAACATGCTGAAAAATTAGGTGCTGAAATTAAAGAAGCAACTGTAACTGCTATTAAACAAAATGAGGATAATTCATATACTGTAGAAATCGAAGGTCAAGAACCTATTTTAACTAAATCTGTCGTTTTGGCTACTGGTGCTAATCCTCGCACTTTGAATGTTCCTGGAGAACAACAATATTTAAGTCGTGGTGTTTATTATTGTGCTACTTGTGATGGTGCTTTTTATCGCAATAAAACAACTGCTGTTATCGGTGGCGGAAATACTGCTCTTGAAGATGTTTTATTCCTTGCCAAAATCTGTGAAAAAGTTTATTTAATCCATCGTCGTGATGAATTGCGTGGAGATAAACATTCCCAAGAGAAAATTTTTGCTATGCCAAATGTAGAATTTGTAAAATCTGCTTTGCCAAAATCTATCAAAGGGGATAAAAAAGTTTCTGCTATTGAAATCGAATATAAAAAGACTGGCGAAATTGTAGATATTCCTGTAGATGGAATTTTCGTAGCAGTGGGCATGATACCTAATAATCAATTAGTACCTGATTTTGTCAATACTGATGATGCTGGTTATGTCATTGCTGATGAAACAGGTAAAACAAATGCTAAAGGATTTTTTGTGGCTGGTGATTTACGTACAAAAGATTTACGTCAAGTTTTAACTGCTGCTTCTGATGGTGCCAATGCTATTAAATCTGTAACAGATTATTTAAACGGAATTTAATTCTATACTCAAAGAGCAATACTAATTGTTAAATGTAAATTATTAGTATTGCTCTTTTTTTACTGCATTTTACTTGTGAAAATTTTTAAAACTAGTTATAATTAATTTACTTAATTTATATTAGGAGAGTGCTTTACTTTGATTAAAGTTAAACTTATGAAATATACTGCTGAACCAGAGCGTACTGTAGCTATGGCAGCTCGTCTTTGTTATTCTCCTGCTGGTGCAGAGGAATTATCCGAAAAAATGACTGATGAACAAGTTACTAAACTTGTAGAAAAAATTATCAGCATGGGTCATGCTTCCACTATGGAACATGTTACTTTTACATTTGCTATTGAAGGTATTTCTCGCGTGCTCACTCATCAATTAGTGCGCCATCGTATTGCTTCTTATTCTCAACAATCTCAGCGTTATGTAAGTGAACATGATTTTGAATATATTTTACCGCCATCAATCGCTGAAAATGATGAAGCTAAGGCAAAATTTGAAAATCTAATGCATACAATTCGCCAAACTTATGATGAATTAGTAGCTATGGATGTTCCTAAAGAAGATGCTCGTTATGTTTTAGCTAATGCTACAGAAACAAAAGTTTTAGCAACATTTAATGCTCGTTCTCTTCTCAATTTCTTCTCTCTTCGTTGCTGTAATCGTGCTCAATGGGAAATTCGTCAAATGGCATATTTAATGCTTGCTGAAGTTAAAAAAGTAGCTCCACTTTTATTCAAAAATGCAGGTGCAACTTGTGTTCGCACTGGTCGTTGCCCTGAAGGTGCTATGACTTGTGGTAAATTTAAAGAAATGCTTAAATTACGTGAAGAATAATTTATAAAATATTAATAAAAAGGAGATTATCATGCGTCCAACAAAAAATAAACCTAAAAAAGATAAAAAAAATAAATTTGTAGTAAGTCCTCGTCCGAAGAAAAAAATAAATGATACAAAACAAATTAAACCTAAAAAAGTAGAAATCAGTGAAGATATCTTACTTGGTCGCAATGCTGTTCGCGAAGCTTTAAAAAGTGGTCGTTCTATCAATCGCATCTTAATTGCAGATAGCGCACATGGTGGTTCTATGCCTGAAATCATGACACTTGCTAGAGAACGCCGTATCATTGTACAAAATGTAAATACTGAAAAACTTGACCAAATCTGTGGCGGTCAACGTCATCAAGGTATTGCAGCTTATGCAGCTCCCGTTGATTATGTAGAACTTGACGATATTTTAAATCTTGCTAAAGAACGCAATGAAGATCCATTCATCATCTTATTAGATGAATTAGAAGACCCTCACAATCTCGGTGCAATCTTACGTACTGCTGACGCTGTTGGTGCTCATGGTATTTTAATTCCTAAACATCGCAGTTGCCCATTATCTTCTATCGTAGCTAAAACTTCTGCTGGAGCTTTAGAATATGTTCCTGTAGCTCGCATTGGTAATGTAGTACAAACTTTAGAAGAATTAAAACAAAAAGGTCTTTGGGTAGCTGGAGCAGATATGGACGGTACAGAAAATTATTATGATGCTAATATGACAGGCCCTCTCGTTTTAGTTATTGGCAGTGAAGGTCGTGGTGTTAGCCGTCTTACAAAAAATGCTTGCGATTTCATCGTCAAAATCCCAATGCGTGGCAAAGTAAACTCTTTAAATGCTTCCAATGCTGCTGCTATCTTAGCTTATGAAGTCTTAAAACAACGTACTTTAAAATAATTTATTTATATTTATTTGAGCAAAATCTTATTTTATCTTAAGTGGTGATTATTTCATGCTTTATAATGAACGTGTAGAATTAATCTTGCAACAAGTACAATTACAAGCTATTGTAAAAATCAATGATTTAAAAGATTTATTAAATGTTTCTGTTGATACTGTTCGCCGTGATTTAAAAACTATGGAACAAAGTGGTCTAATAAAATGTATACGTGGCGGTGCTTGTTTACCTGATTCATTGCCGTCTTTATCCAATTTTACCGGTAGGGAAGTTCTCAATATAAAATTAAAGCGAGAAGCTGCAAGAAAAGCATTAGCTTATATTAAACCCAATGCAATCATTGCTTTAAATTCCGGAACAACTAATACTATATTAGCCCAAGAATTAGTTTTTAAAAAAGATAATATCACTGTCATTACTAATAATTTAGCAGCCATTAATATTTTAATTCAAAATCCAGCAATAAAAATTGTTTCTATTGGCGGAATTATTGATTCTCAAGAAAAATCAACTTATGGTACTACTTGCGAACAAGAATTTGGTCAATATTTTCCTGATATTGCCTTTTTATCTATTAATGCTATAAATTATAAAGATGGCTTCACCGATTTTCGCATGTCTGAAATAGGTATTATTAAATTATTATCTCAACGTTCAGAAAAAGTAATTGCCATAATGGATTCTAGTAAGATTGGCAAACGTTCAAAACAAAAAGTATTAAATTTAGATAATGTTGATTTATTATTAACAGATGATAATATTTCACCAATATTAAAAGAAAAATATAAAAATAAAGGTCTTCTCATTGAATAAAAATAGCCATTTCCCTTATCTCTCATTTAGAAATTTGGAAAATGGCTATTTTTTATGGAATTAAATTACCTTTTATACTTCTCCACCATGAAATTGTTCTATATGCTTCTAAAGTTTTTTCTACTTCTATTGGTTCATTTCCATCTAATTTACCTATATCTACAGTATTAAGCCAAACACTATCATTAAAGCCTACATTTGCTCCTCTTGTTAATGATTTACCTAAACTATAGTATTCAAAACCTTGTGGCGCTATCAATTCAAATATAGTTGCCCCAATATTAATATGACCGCCAGCCACTTCATCTGATAATATATTCTTTGTAATACCATCACCATAAATGATACATGGTACAGTATATCTATTAAATAATGTTGGTTTTGCTTCTATATTTGTTCTATCAGCATGGTCACCAGTAATCACAAATAGATTTTCTTTAGGATATGTTGTTTCAATATCTTCAACAAAATTGCCAATCACTTTATCTGTATACCAATAATGACCTAATTTATTCAATAAATCTTCATTATTTTGTACATCTGCAGGTAATTTAGCTCGCACTTCTTCTTTTGGAAAACCTGCTTTTGCTAAATCTACGCTATAAGGCGCATGATTTGATACAGATAAAATCACATATACTGTAGGTTCATCATTTTGAGCTACTTCTTGCTTTAACTTATCAAAAATAAATTCGTCATCACAACCCCATACATTACCTGATGGATATTGATAATCTGAAGCACAATGGAATTCATCAAATCCTTGTGCCAAAGCAAAATCTTTTATTCTTTCCCAACCACTAAAACCAGCATACCAAAACTGTGTTTTATATCCTAATTTTTTTATCTGTGGTGCGAAAGATGTAGCATATACCTGCTTATATGATTCATATTGATGATTAGGATATATATTTACATCAGATAAACCACAAATAATAGCATTTACTGCCATAGGTGTAAATGCACCATTAGGCATAAAATTATGTGTATATGTTGCATTATCTTTTTGCATAATAGCTCGCACATTTTCGCCTAATTGCAGATTTGCATATTCATCTAATAATGGCCATTGAGCAAAACTTTCACCGATTATAATAAATATATGCTGTTTCTTATCAATTATATTACCATGAGCTTGATATACTAAATTACTATCAATTTGACTTAAGTCTTGTTTTTGCAGACGATAAGCATCACTATTTTTCGCTAAAAACTCTAAATTCTGAGCAATATTTTCCTTATGCACGCCATAAATCATGCCATTATCAATACGTTTTTTTATAGAATATCCTCGATAGATAGCCTGCATATCATCTAAAATTATCTCATTAAGAAAAGTATCCTTTGTCTTTGCACAGTTTTCCCAATGAATAGATTTTGCATAAGAAAAACTAGCACCAAAGCGTACAAATAAAGCAAAAACTAAGGTAAATACTATCGCTGATATTTTAAATACAAAACTTTTTTCAAATTTAAAAGATTTTTTTATCCACTGCCAAGCAAGATACTTTTTCAATATATATACAACCATAGCTGTAAATAAAATAATGATTACTGTACCTTCCAATAAATAATACTGCTCTATCATTGTATAAAATAAAGCTTTTACATCATCATTTACAGCATTAAATACCATTTCATTAAAATTAGTATGAAATTCCCTATAATAAAAATATTTTGCTACAAATAAAAAATTCAATATAAATAAAAATACTGCTGATAATCCTAATCTCAATTTATCTAAATGCTTATTTATCAACCAACCTATTAATGTAACAAAAATAAATGTAAATAGCATAAGTACGCCTGCCGTTTTTAAGCTAATTCTTGCCCCATAATAGATAGTCAACAAAATATCATTTAAATTTATATCACCAGCATAACTTTTCATCGTTATCAATGAAATTACACGTAATAAATTTAAATATAACCAAACAAAAATAAATAATTTGAAATCTCTCTTCAAATTATAATTAAAACTCTCCCATTTTAACTGCAAAATCATTCTCCTAACTTAAAAAAATTATTCATTAACAGCTTTAATTAAATTTTTCACTAAATTTTCATCTACATAATCATAACAAGCTTTATTTTCACCTTGAGCAAATGCATAATTCACAAAATCACCAAAAGTCGTTTTATCTTCTTGCCATGCCCTACAAGATGAATGTATCTGCTTTATTTTTGTATATTCTATTAAATCTTTTGCATTATCTTTATTAATACCACTACCTGCTAAAATCTCTATTTTTGCTCCTACTGTTTCTTGTAAACTTCTAATCAGTTCTTTGCCTTCTATAGCTGTTGCTTTCAATCCACTAGTTAATACTCTATTTACGTTTAATTTTATTAATTCATTTATCGCTGTTTTTTCATCTTTTACACAATCAAAGGCTCTATGAAATACTGCTGTCTTCTCATAGGAATGTACTATATTTACCATTTTTTGTGTACATTCTAAATCAATTGTTCTATCTTCAGTTAAAAAGCCAAAAGCTAATCCATCAGCACCACGCTCTAATAAAGCTTCTGCTTCGGCAAAAATCTGTTTTTTTTCTAAATCACTATAGCAAAAACCAGCACCTCTTGGCCTTACCATACAAATAACTTCTAAATCTGTATTTCTTTTAATCAATTCTAAAGTAGCTATACTTGGCGTAAGTCCTCCTAAATACAAAGCTGAATTTAATTCTATTCTTTTTGCTCCACCTCTATAAGCATTTATGGCATCTTCATAACTGCCACAACAAATTTCAATTATTCTATCCATTTTACGACCTCACTTCATTTTATATGCCTATTATATACTATTTTGCTAGTATTTAAAAATATATGTTATAATATAGTATTATATATCTTTAATAAAGGAGAAAAAATCATATTATGTTAAAAGACATAGCAGAAAAATATTACATACAAGGTTATAATTGTGCAGAAAGTCTTATTCGTGCAGGCAATGAATATTATAGTTTAAATCTTGATGAAAATGCTCTAAAGATGACAGGCGCATTTGGCGGTGGTTTTCATGTTGGTGATGTATGTGGAGCTTTAAGTGGTTCAGCATGTGTTATCTCAAGTAAATATATTGAAACAAGAGCTCATGAAACTACTCACTTAAAGCCTATAATGTTAAACTTAGTTAGAGCATTTCAAAATCATTTTTCTTCAAGACTTTGCTGTCAAATTAAAGCAAAACATTATTCTCAAGAAGTACATTGTTTAAATACAGTAAAAGCTACAGCTGAAATTCTTGAACAAGTTTTAACTGAATACGAAAAAAGTCATTAATTTAAAACCTAATCTCTAATTATTCTAGAGATTAGGTTTTTTATTTACAATCTTGCTTGCACTCACTACAACCATTACAGATAAGTTTACTAGCACATTCATTACATTTTAGTTTGAAACTTCTTTTATACAGCTTTTCCTTGTCTAATAATCTCCCAAATTGGTCATATAATTTAAATACTATTTCTTTACCTTGATAATTCATTTTAGATTTAAAAGCCATCTTACTTTGTAATTCCTTTGAAGGCAAATTGTATATTTTTTTATCCTTCATAAAAACTGTTCCTGTTTCTATAAAACAAAATGTAATATTTGCTTTTACACATTCTTGTCGCAAGTTTTTCACCCAATCGAAATTACAAACTCTAGCACCATTATAATTTTCTCCGCCACAAATTACCTGTTCAATTTCTCCATCTTTTAAATATTTTTCTATACTTACATTTTCCAAAAATGGAGCAACAATTATCCCTTTATGTTTAAATGGCAAATTCAATAATATAGGTATCCTCTCATCTGCACGCTTTTGATTTTCACAAGTTACATGCAAAAACACATTTTCCCAACCATCGCCCCAATTTTTAGGTAAACATGCTCTTATTCTTTCTGCTCTTTTTGTTATCAATATAAATATAACATCACTTCTAGCTTTTATTATTCTCCATGCTTCTTCTCGCCACTCATCAGCTTCTTTTAAGAAAAAATCTGATGTCATACAAACCCTTATTTGTTCACCACTTTTTATCTTATATTCGCCTTGTCTATTTTTAGCTAATGGATAATAAAAATTTGCCTTTACTTTATAGATGTAGGCTCCACTATTACCTCTTATCTTATCTAGATAATACATATAACAATTTTTACAGCCTTCACTATATTTAAGACAGCCATGCCATGGATTCCATATGTCATGCATCATTTCACCTTCTAAAAATAATAAGCCCCAAAATCTAATAAATAAAAGTTTCTAGGGCTTATATATTCTATCTCTTCCTTAAATCTTTTCCACCACAAATAGGGCATTGTTCTTTTTTAAACAAAAAATAATATATAGCATAGATAAAAATCCAACTGCCACCAGTAATTACTGATAAAAATATAAATAAAAACCATGATGGTCTTTTCACTGGAGAAACCATTTGATTACAGTATGGACAATATTTCATAAAATCACCTCATTAATTTATTTAAATCAATATTTATCTTAACAATACTTCAAAACTCTGGATATTTCCATATTTTTAAAATTATATCCGTCAATATATTTGTTCTTCGTTGAATAGCTTTTTTATTCCATACATCACATTGAGCAATGCTTTCATTTAATTTTAAATGACTATGCTTAAATCCACTTTCACCATTTACTTTTTCCCCAAAAGATTTATTGCTCATTTCTGCATTATATCCCGTTATCGTCAAATTGCCCAAGCTATGCAAATACAAGCTATGCACCTCTTGCCAATCTTCGCCTAACATTTGTTGCCATGACAGATTATGTTCTATATTTTGAGGCATAATATGTTCTATTGTGTAATTTGCTGTATTTAAATCAATGGGCTCTTTATGATAATAATTTTCTAACGCTTCTAATAAATATTTACGCAAGCGAAAATGATATATATCCTTCGTTTGCAATTTTTCTCGAACTTCATAATCAGATGGAAATCGTTTATAACTTGATTTAAATACAAAAGCCTTGATAATACTATTTACATAATCTTCTTTATCCACAGCTTGATATAAAGTGGCAAAAGTTTTGCTAAGTGAATTTGTCGGTATTTCACAAATAGCTCTACGCCATAAATAACTTATCACTACTTGCAAAATCTTTTTAAAATCTTCTTTAATCAATATCTGACGACTATAATCATCATACAATTTCAATAAAAATGGATATACTACATGATTATCTAGTTTCTTAAATTCTTGCCAATATAGTTTAAGCTCATTATCATTTTCTTGCAATAAATCAATGCAAGCATAATATTTGGCATAAGTAAATAAATCCTTCAAAACTGCGAATTTCTCACAATTATTATCTAAATAATAACGCTTAAAATTCTCATATACATTATTTATCTTGCAAATATGACCTGTATCACTCTTTAAAATTAAAAAATCACGTATAAAATAATCAAATTTATTTACATCATTTTTATAAATATCTTCACCAAATAATTCTTCCATAGGTTTCCAATATGTTTTATACAATCTAGTTTGCTTTTCTGGAGTCAAATCCATCAATAAATAATTGCGCAACAAATCCGTCTGCGATAAATCTTTACCTGTGGAATTCATACTTTCAAAAATCATTTGAGGATTGTCGCTATCTTTATCCAAAGATATTGACACTAAACTCAATTTAAAAATACCTGCATAAATTTCATCAATTTGCCCATCTTGTTTTATAAAATCTTCTATATGTTCATAAAAAAATTCATAACATTTAATGATATTTGTAGCAGGCTTATTCACTGTAAATATCGTATTATCTATTAATTTTATATACGTTTCCTTATCTTGTACATTCAATAATAATTTGTATTTGTCTTCATCTATTTCATCGCTATTATATAAAAATTGATTTTTTATCTTTGCTAAATTGATGAGTTTAGTTTCTAAATTAAATTTCTGCACATAATCTTTTATTGCACATAATAAAATAGAAATTGTCGTCAAACGTTGTTGACCATCAATCAATAATAATTGTTGAGGTCGTCCCGCTGGTGTCCCCATATCAATATATACAATAGAGCCAATAAAATGATTTTGTTTTTCTTTAAATTTACTAGCACGTAAAATATCAAACCACAATTGTTCATATTGGCTTTTTTGCCAACTATAATTTCTTTGAAAGATAGGTACTATAAACTGACGAGATGTATTTAATAATTTATTTAAAGTTGTTTCTCCTGCTTGCAAAAAATCATCTCCTATATAAAAATCACCGAAAAATTTATATCTTAAATTTATATTATGTATCAATTTCAAATATCCATAATTTATAATTCAATTTTAGCTTAAACCTTGATTTTTATAAAGACAAAAAAATAAAGCTGACTCAATAGCCAGCTTTTATTTAATCTATCAAATATACATCTCCATGGCGATTTCGTCGCAATTTGGGAATTTGGGACAATCTATACAATCCTTCCAAACTTTTTGTGGCAAATCATCTTTTGTTACCACTTTAAATCCTAAACTGCCAAAAAATTTATCTTGATATGTCAATGTGAAAACTTTTCTTATACCTAAAGCTTTTCCTTCTTCAATGAGATGTTCCACGATATTTGCACCAATATGACGACGTAAAGCTTTTTTAGCTACTGCTAAAGTGCGAACTTCTGCCAATTCATCCCAAACTATATGCAGACCTCCCACACCTAGTATTTCACCATCTTCTTCAGCAACATACATATCTCTCAAAGTTTCATATAAAGTATTTCGAGAACGTGCTAACATTACTCCTTCTTGAGCATATAAATTTACTAAATTATATATTTCTTCAACATCGTTAAATGTAGCCTTGCGATAAATCATTAAAACATCTCCTCAATATAATTATATCAAGCTTGCAATAATGCAGAAGGGCAAATATCTTTAAGTGGACAATCACCACATAGAGGATTTCTTGCTCTACAAAGTTTACGACCATGCCAAATAAGCCAATGATGTGCATCTGACCATTTTTCCATCGGTATTGCCTTTTGCAATCCTTTTTCCACTTCATCAGGTGTATTACCTACAGCCAATTTCAAACGATTGGATACTCTAAATACATGTGTATCCACAGCTATAGCAGGACGATTAAACGCAATGCTTGAAACAACATTCGCCGTTTTTCTTCCCACACCTGGCAACTTTAATAATTCTTCGAATTGCTCAGGCACTTCACCATTATAATCACTACATAATTTATGACAAGTAGCTATTATATTCTTTGCCTTATTTCTAAATAATCCACAATCACGTATTTCTTCTTCTAAAGCAGTAACACCCATTTCCAAAATCTTTTCTGGAGTATTTGCCTTAGCAAATAAACGAGCTGTAGTTATATTCACGCGTTTATCCGTACATTGTGCTGACAATATAACTGCAATCAACAATTCAAAAGGATTATTAAAAATTAAAGCTGGCTTAGCATCTTTATACGTCGTTTCTAAAATCTCCAACATTTCATCTTTTATTTTTTTAGTTATTTTCATAAAAACCTCATTTTTATACATTAAAGTAAACTTGTAAACCTAAGTATATCACAATAAAAATATTAAATCTAGTAAAATTACAAACTAAATATATCAATTTTGAAAATATGGGCGTAAAAATAATGTAATGAAAAATATAATTGCCGCAAAAATAGCAATGGTTGCCCCAGTTGCAATATCAGCATAATAAGAAATCACAAGACCTAAAAGCCCTGCACAAATAGCAAAACAAATAGATAGAGCATGATATTGTCTAGCATTAACTGCTATATTTCTAGCCGCTGCCGCTGGCAAAATCAACAATGAATTTATAATCAACAATCCTACCCATTGAATACTTATAGAAACAACTACAGCTACAATAGCTGCAAAAATCATTTCAATATATAAAGTCTTAATACCTCTACTAGCAGCAAAACCATCATTTATACTAATTATCAAAATCTTATTGAACAAGAAACACCATGCAATCACAACGACAATAAAAGTTATGAATAAATATACAAGTTCATTAGCTGTAATGCTTAAAATATCACCAATAAAATATGAAGTATAATTACTAAAATTACCGCCATGCGACATCAAGATAAGACCTATTGCTATACCTGCCGAAGAAAATACACCAATAATTGTATCTGTTGAAGCACTACTGCGATGTTTAATATATGTGATTAGAGCCGCAAAAATTATCGAAAATATAATCAACGAAACAAGTGGCTCACCACTGCCTAATAGTACACCTACAGCAACACCTGTAAATGCTCCATGACCTAATGAATCAGAAAAAAATGCCATGCGATTGCTGACAACCATAGTGCTTAAAATTCCCAAAAGTGGTGTAATCATCAACACTGCCAAAAAAGCATTTTTCATAAATACATGATTTATCCAGGCAAAAGGCAAAATCACATCTAAACCATTATAAATAATATCTAACATTATTCTGCCTCCTCTTCTAATGGAGCTACAATATTACCAAATAACGCTTTTGTTTCTTTACGATTGAATACTTCTTGTGGTGTTCCTTTACAAATCACTTTTTTATTCAACAAAACAACTTGGTCAGCATATTGAGCTACAAGTGGTAAGTCATGTGATATCAAAACAATTGCCATATCTTCTTTTTCTCTAAGCTCAGATACAATCTCATAGAATAATTTCAAACCATTGTGGTCTACCCCAGATACTGGCTCATCTAACAATAATAAATCAGGCATTGGATTTAAAGCTAGAGATAATAATACACGTTGCATTTCACCGCCAGATAAAGCTCCTAATCTTCTATCAATCAAATGTTCAGCTTTTACCCTACACAAACTTTCCAAAACTTTTGGTCTTAATTTTTTCATACTACAAAGCCATACAGGATATTTTGATAAACATGCTGCAAAAAAATCCATTACACTAGTAGGCGAAGTACGGTCAAAACGCAAATACTGTGGTACATAACCTATAATGGGATTTCCTGTATGTTTTCCTTTAGCATCTACATAATGTAATTTCCCACTATGAGGTACTTGCCCTAAAATACATTTTAATAATGTAGATTTTCCTGCTCCATTTGGTCCGATTAAAGCTGTTAATTGTCCACAATGAATATGCATATTCACATCTGTAAATATTTCTGTATCTCCAGCATGAGCTGAAAAATTTTCTATTTTGGTACAACAAAGTTTATTACAATCTTCTGATGAAGCATTATGATGATATTTTCTTTTAAACAAAATTACACCTCACTAGATAAACTAAATAACGCAGTATACCAACTAAAAATTGGCAATACTGCGTTAATGTCTTAATTTTATAAAATTTAATTAAGCTTCTTCTTCAAATTGGTCTTTACCAACACCGCATAATGGGCATACAAAATCTTCTGGTAAATCTTCAAAAGCTACACCAGGAGCTAAATCATAATCTTGATCTCCAAGTTCTTCATCATAAACCCAACCGCATACAGTACAAACCCATTTTTTCATAATTAATAGCCTCCAATATATTTTATTTGTCTTAGCTTTTATATACTAAATTCATTTCATATTATATTTATATAATATAATTAATACTTCTCTTTGTCAACTATTAATATTAATTATTATCCACAAATAATTATATTTTAAATATCTATTAAAACTAACGCTTTATTAACTTACAAATATTTTGATAAAATTCATATGGTACATCTAAATTATTATTTGTACCACTGCCTAAATCTACAGATGGTCGATTAGCACCATGAAAATCAGTACCACCAGTTGGCACTAAACCATATTTTTCAATCAAATAATGAGCAAATTTTTCATCATCTTCACTATAATTTGGATAATATGCTTCCATACCATCTAAACCAATTTCATGTAAATACTTTATATTTGCTTCTTGTTCTTCTCTTGTATAATTTTTAAAACCTATCTTTTTATGAAAATGAGCTAAAGATGTAACAGCCCCAGCTTTTTTCATAGCTTGGATTGCATCTTCTGCCTTTGGATTTTCTGTTATCTTCAAATTCAAATTATTAAAAGCAGGGTCAATGTATCTATCCCATAAATACTGAATATCGCCGGCTTTCGATTTATCAGATACTAAATATCGCAAAATAGCATATTTATCTAATGCACCGCCAGCTATAAAAGGCTCTACTTTTTCTACTGAAATATCTAATCCTTGTTTTTGTAAATAATCAATAACAGATACTATAGAAGATTGTTTTTTCTGTCTTAATTCATGATAAAAATCTTTAAAAGCCTTACTTTCTTCATCAAAACCTAAAGCTACTACGTGGATTTGATGATTATTATAATTCAAGCTAAGTTCCATACCATGAATAAATTCCATATCATATTTTTTAGCAGCCTCATAGGCTTCTTTATTACCATATATAGTATCATGGTCAGTCAAGGCTATAGCCTTTAACCCTTTATCTTTAGCCAATTTTATCAATTGACTAGGAGTATACGTTCCATCAGACATTGTAGAATGTACATGCAAATCAATCACATTATTGTCCTCCCTTATATATTTTATTTACAAAAATTAATCATATTATTAATCTTACACTTATTTTCATTATAATTAAAGCCAATTAAATAAAATATTTTCCCAATTCTTTTAATTGACATCATCTCTCGTTAACTTTAGGATAAATAATATAAATATATTTTAAAAATGAGGTGTACTTATGGCTGATGTTGCAATTATGGAATATAAAACTAGTTCTAAAGATTTATATTTAGTATCCTGTGGCTGGGAAAAATGTGGTGCTACACATTCTTATGGACCAGCTGTTCGCAATTATTATATGCTTCATTTTATCTTGAAAGGTCAAGGTCATTATTATTTAAATAATAAACATTATAAATTAAATGAAAATCAATGTTTTCTCACAGAACCTGGAACAGTAACTTTATATAAAGCAGAACCTACAAACCCATGGACTTATACATGGATTTGTTTCAATGGCGATTATGTACCCCACTTACTTAAACAATCAAATTTAAATACAGATAATCCCATCATCAATCTATCTTGCAATCAAACCATCTATGAAATAATCAAAGAAATGCTCTCTTATCATCAACTCACACCTGCAAATGAATGTTATCTACAAAGTAAATTATATCTCATTTTTGCTAAACTTCATGAGGCTTTACAAAGTGTTTATAACAAGATCGAATTAAATAATAGTTTTTATGTAACCAAAGCAATTGAATATATCGAAAAAAATACTTTTACTAATCTAAGTGTAAATGATATCGCTAGATATCTCAATATCAGCAGAAGTCATTTATATGCATTATTTAAACAAGAATTAAATACTTCGCCACAGCAATTTTTAACTAATGCTAAAATAGCAAATGCACGTGAACTTTTAAGCAAAACGAAAATCCCTATTTATAGCGTAGCTTTATCATGTGGCTATAAAAATGCTTTTGCTTTTTCACGTGCATTTAAACAAGTTACGAATATCTCTCCACGAGAATATCGTCAACACTATCTCCAACCAAACGATTTAGTAAAATATTAAATCATTCTGTCATGGATAAAAAAGTTTGATAACGTATTGTATTTGGATTGAATTTCAAGCCAGTTTCTTCAAACCATTGATATTTACAATCTATATCATGGTCTTTATCCTGCCAATGCTCTGGGCAAGTAGTTTCTTCCCAATCAACAGGAATTACATGATGTTCTTGCTTAGATGCTACTTTTAAAATCTCATGTAATTCTTGTTTTTCTGTTTCATCTAAAATATTTGGTCTAACAGAAATAAATAAAGGTGTTCCACTTTGCGCTAATACATCTGCCCATTGTTTATTCATTGACCATGAAATACCGCCATCAATACCTACACAATCAGCATCAATTTCATAAAATTTACCATGCTGAGGTAGACGGAAAGCTAATGTATTCACACCCATAAATCTAGTTCTTTCCCAATCTACTCCACTTGTATCATCACCTGTACGATTGATATGCATATAACCTGCACCTAAATGACCTATAGTATTACAGCCAAGTATCAAAGTCTCTCCGTTTGAAGCTTCCACACTTGCATCTAAAATAGCTTTATATAATAATTTCACTACTTCAGCACTTGTCAAACTATCATCATAAAAATGCCAACCATCATCTGTTACAAGTGGACTCATTTGAAAGCCCCATTTGCCAAATAAATCAAAAGTAGAAAAATCATGTTTAATTAAAGTATATCCCCAATTACAAATTCTCTTGATATCTTCTTTAATATAATTGAGTGCTTCTGGATTAGTTGGGTCAATACAATTATTGTGTGATAATCTCCACTCATTTTTTATATTTTCATCTTCATTTAATAATAATCTTACCCAAATACCTGGACGCACACCTTTTTGCACTAATTTCTCAGCTAAAGCTTTCATATCTGGGAATTTCTCATTTCCTTTTGTCCATGGACCACCATTATATTCATTTAAACGGTGATGTTCTTGCCAACAATCATCAATAACCATATATGGTTTATTTTCTATATCTTTTGTTAAATTTAAAATATAATCACAATCAGCTAGAATTTCACTTTCTGAACTTTTGCCATAAGCATAATACCAGTTATTGCTACCATAAACAGGATATTTAGGCAAAATTGGGTCTTCACACATCTGACCGCAAAATTCTTGCATAGCTTCAAAACTAGTGCAATCACGCATTTCACAAGCTATAACATCAGCAAGCTTAATCACTCTACCTTTTAGATTTACACCGCTACCACCACAGCGAACATCTAAAAATAAAGTCATACCTAAAGAATCCACTTGCCAAAAACACATTGCTGAAGGTCTTACCTTTACCCCATAACAAATAGATTTTGCTTCACTTTTAGCACAGAAATACCATGGCATAAAACGATTAGGATTCATACCTTTCCATTCCATATCACCATATCCACGTTCCCATGCATCACCTAAAAAGCGAACATTTTTATCCCAACTCAAATTATTCCATCTCAATTTTATCCATTTTACTTTTGAAGTTTGAGCAGTAAGAAAAATAGCTAAATGTTCATTATCCTGATTTAGCTTAACATTTATATCATCTAAATTATAATCATCATTTTCCCATTTAGCAGTTACAGCTTTTGTTTCTGTAGTCAACTCAATAAAATCCGGTCTATTTACTTTCAATATATTCTTTAACATAAACTCACCTCATAATTTTTGTTTTATTATTAATTATGAGAAAATTATATACTTTAAAAGTCAAAAATACCATGATTGCATAAATTATAAACATTGCTAAATGTCTTTTATAAAAAAATAGCCTAGACTATAAAACTATAATCTAGGCTTTAGCTTTAATTTTTATTTTAAATATTCTACATGACTAGCATAAGCATTATGATTATGAATGGACTCAAAGTTTTCACATTCCACAGAGAAATAATGAATATCATCTAATGTTCTAAGTGCTAAAACACAATCACGTAAAATGTCTTCTACAAACTTCGGATTTTCATATGCTTTTTCTGTTACATATTTTTCATCTTCACGTTTTAATAATGGATATAATGGACAAGAAGCTTGTGCTTCTATCAAGCTTACAATATCTTTTATATTTATAGCTGTTTTTTTGCCATCATAATTTATTTTTACAGAAATAATACTGCGTTGATTATGTGCCCCATATGCTGAAATTTCTTTACTGCATGGGCAAAGAGATGTTACTGGTATTTTTATAGCTAGTGTAAATGGCATAGAGTTTTTACTAGCTGTTTTTACAGCACTTACTTTGCAATCTAAATCTAATAAAGATTTTTTGCCACTAACAGGAGCAGTTTTTTCTATAAAATATTTAAAACTCATGGACAAATGTGCTGAATTAGAACTTAATTTAGTGATAGCTTCATCTAAAATATTGCCTATTTCAGCTTGCCCAATAGGATTGGTATGCCATTTTGTCAAAATTTCTTGAAAACGGCTCATATGTGTACCTTTATATTCCATAGGCAAATCCACAGTAAATTTCAATCTAGCCATAACTGGCTGGCTATGCTGTTCTTGCTTTATTTGTAAAGGTAAATAAACATCGCTAATACCCACTCGTTGAATGGCAATGCCTCGTTTATCTACTCTATTTTGTACATCTTGCAAATTTTCACTCTCCATTTTCATAAGCAATATGATTTTTAGTTACATCATTATAATTTTTTTCATAAGCTATAGGGTCTTTTATTCCTGCTTCAGCAAAACCTCTTAAACGAAGTTTACAGCTATCACAAACACCACAAGCTTTTTCTCTACCATTATAGCAACTGCGAGTTAAATGATACGGTGCTCCTAATTTTGTACCTAATTGAATAATTTCTTTTTTAGATAAAGATTGTAGAGGTGTTACAATCTTTATTTTTTTGCCGTCAACAGCTGTAGTTTTGCAAGCATAATCTGCCATATCCTGGAATTTTTGAATAAATTCTGGTCTACAATCAGGATATCCGGAAAAATCAACTGCATTGACACCGATAAAGATAGCATCAGCTTTTACTACTTCAGCATAACCTAAAGCATAGCTTAAGAAAATCAAATTTCTTGATGGTACATATGTTACTGGAACATCATTATCTTTTCTCTCAACATTACCTTCTGGAACTTTTATATTTTCATCAGTTAGAGCTGAACCGCCAATAGCATTCATATTTGTATCAATAATTAAATGTCTTTTAGCACCAAAGAATTTAGCAATTTCCTTAGCACCTTCTAATTCAATTTTATTACGTTGATGATAGTTAAAACTTATAGGATATAAATCATATCCTTGTTGTTTTGCCACTGCCATACAAGTTGTAGAATCTAATCCACCTGATAATAAAATAACAGCATTCATTAAAAATCCTCCTTTAATATTTATTTCATAAAACTAATTTAATTCTATTATACTAATCTCTTTGTCTTTGTGGAACTTCTATCGCTGGTTTTTCTGGCGTTGTTGTATTAGTTGTTCCCGTATTAGTAGTATTTGTTTGTTCATTTTTATCTGGTACATTTGTATTTGTGCTATTTTCATGTCTATCTGCACTACCAGAAGATACAGTCAATTCAATAGTAGTGCCTGTTTCTACTTGAGAACCAGCTGATACACTTTGTGCTGTTACACTACCAGATGAAGCACTTGCACTTACATTAAATCCTTGCGCTTCTAGCGTAGCTCTTGCAGAATCTACAGATTGTCCAACTACATTTGGTACAGATACTTTTTTAACTTCTTTACCTTTACTTATTACAATATCTATATTAGCACCTTTTTTAACTTTATTATTAGCAGATATAGATTGTTTTAATACTGTTCCACTTGGTTTATCAGAATACTCTGCTGTAACTTGACCAATCTTCAATTTCAATTTAGCAAGTTGATTTTCTGCTTCACTTTGGCTCAAACCTACTAAATTAATCATATTGATTTCTTCTCCGCCTTTACTTATATAAATAGTAACTAAGCGAGATTCTTTTACAGTTTTACCAGCTTCTGGAGTTTGTGAAGCAACTTTTCCCACTGGCACTGACTCATCAAAGGTTTCTGCTACTTCTACACGCAAGTTTTCTGCTTTCAAAGTTTCTTCAGCCTGTGCTTGACTCATACCTACTACATTTGGCACTTCTACAGTTTTACTGCTCCAAAAATCACCATAGGATAAAAATGCACCTACACCAAAACCTAACACTAGAATAAAAATCAAGCCCATAATAAATGTTTTATTAAACGAATTCTTTGATTTTTTCTGTGGTTCTACTTTATTTTCTTGGTATACAGGCTGACTATAATTTGGTATTACTGTAGTTTTCTTAGGTTCAATATTTTGTAATTGTTCTATTTCTTCACTAGTAAGCACTCTTGTTGCAAACGGGTCTTCTGTTGGTACATTAACCTTTGCAAATGGTTTTCTTTTTGCCTGTTCAATTTCTTTAATCATTTCTGTACTAGAGAAACGATTATCTGGATTTTTATCCATTGCTTTTAATACTATAGCTTCAACAATTGCTGGTATATCAGGACGCAATTCATGTGGTGGAATTGGTGGTTCTTGAAGATGTTTTATCGCAATACTAACAGCAGTTTCACCTGTAAAAGGAACTTTACCTGTAAGCATTTCATACATTACTACACCTAAAGAATAAATATCTGATTTTGGGCTAATAGTATGACCTTTTGCTTGTTCTGGAGAAAAATAATGTACAGAACCTACAATTGTACCTGTATATGTTATTGTTGATGATGATGTAGCTCTAGCTATACCAAAATCAGCTACTTTTACATGACCTGCTTCATTAATCAAGATATTATGCGGTTTAATATCACAATGTACAAGATGGTTTGCATGGGCATTTTCTAAAGCTTCTGCTATTTCCTGTACAATTTTAAGTGTTACATCTATTGGTAAAGGAGCTTCACGATTTATTTTATCTTTTAAAGTTTCTCCTTTTATATATTCCATTACTATATAGTATTTACCATCACAAGAGCCTACATCATAAATACTAACAATATTCGGATGTGATAATTTAGCAGCTCCTTGAGCTTCACGACGAAATCTTGTTACAAATGATTCATCACTTGTAAATTGCGGATGTAAAATTTTAACAGCCACGAAACGGTCTAACATCTTATCATGAGCGCGATAAACTTCTGCCATACCACCGTCGCCTATACGTTCAATTAATTCATAACGATTGTCTAAGAGCGTAGACATTTTACTTCCCTTCCTTTGCTAAAATACTTGTGAGTATATTTTTTATAATAGGTGCAGCCTCACTACCACCAAATCCGCTATTTTCTACGATAACAGCAAATGCAATATCTTCATTTGGCATATTTGCACAACCAATAAACCAAGCGTGGTCTTTGCCTGTAGAATTTTCAGCAGTACCTGTTTTACCTATCATTTCAATACCAGAAACTTTGGCTCTTGTACCTGTACCATGATTAATAACATTTTTCATATCTTCATAGATGATATTTATTGTTTCTGGTGAAGATACTTGTCGCCAAGTCATCGGTTGATGTTGTTCTAAAATACTATTATCTGGAGCTGTAATGGCATTTACTACGAAAGGTTTCATCATGATACCTTCATTCCCTATACTTCCAGCTAACATAGCCATGCGAAGCGGTGTTACGAGTAAAGTAGATTGCCCAATACCTACTTGAGCAAATTCTCCATCACTTAAATTATCAAAATCAGGTAATTGTGGTTTATTGTTGATGAAATCTGTATCAAGTTCTTGGTCATAACCAAAACGAGAGAAAGTTTCTTTTAAACCATCACTACCTAAACGTATACCCATTGTACCAAAATAACTATTACAAGATTCCTCTATAGCTTTGGCTAAATTCACACCACCGTGAACTTCTCCACTACTATCTGATAGAGAATATCCTCCGCTTAATTGTAAAGCCCCTGTACAATTAACCACAGTATCTGTAGTCGCTACTCCACTTGTCAATACACCATCACCTATCATAGGCTTGATTACTGAACCTGGTGGATATAAACCTTGACTAGCACGATTTAATAAAGGACTATTTTCATCTACACGAAGATTATCCCAATCTTCATCAATCGTATTGGGATTAAACATTGGTCTACTAACCATTGCTAATACTTCACCAGTTTTACGATTTAAAACTACAACTGCCCCTTTGCGATTACCTAAAGCGTCATAAGCTGCTTGTTGATAGTCTGCATTGAGTGTTAAATGAACATCATTTCCCACATTTTGTTCAAAAATTTGAGAAATAGGCCCTAATGCATGCAATACTAAATTATTACCAGCAAGATAAGTATTTTGCGTACTTTCTATGCCAGCATAACCTAATTTATCGCTTACATAACCAATTGGCGAAGCGAAAATCTCGCCATAAGGATATACCCTTTTAAATCCATCTTTTTCCACTGTAGTATCTGCAAGCACCACGCCATTTCTATCTAAAATTTTACCGCGTTGTACTTGTAATGCTTTTTCTGCTACATGTGAATTATGACTATCTTTTAATAAATCTTCAGCTTGATATATTTGAATATATGCTAGATTAATAAAGATTATTGCAAATAAGCCAATAAATACTTTTACGATTGTATATATATGTTTATCTATACTATTTTGTCTATGCAAACTTATCTCTCCTTACTACTGAGAGCATATAATAGCCCTAGTGAAATGAAAGATGAAACCATAGAACTACCACCATAACTAATAAAAGGTAAAGTAATACCTGTGAGTGGTAACAGCTTAGTTACACCAGCTAATATGATAAATGTCTGTAATAATAAAGTTATAGCTAAGCCAAATGCCATCAATTTATATTTTTCATTAGTCAAAAGTAAAGCAGCTTTTATGCCTCGCATAAATAATAATAAATATGCCAACAATAAAAAGGTTACACCTATTAAACCAAATTCTTCTCCAATAGCAGCAAAAATAAAATCAGTATGAACTTCTGGTATTAAACGAGGAAAGCCAGATGTATATCCTGTGCCGAAAACTCCGCCATAACCAAAAGCAAATAATGATTGTACTATTTGATAAGCACTGCCCATCGGGTCGTCCCAAGGATGTAACCAAATAGCTACACGAGTTTGCACGTGAGCAAACAATAAATAACTTATATATGAAGATAATGAAAAGAAAAATAATGCTATCGCTACATATAATTTTTTACCTGTAGCTACATAAGTCATGATGACAACTATGCCAAAAAATAATAATGCTGAGCCTAAATCTCGAAGACTTACAAACATCAAAATTGATGCACTCCATATCAATAACAATGGAGCTAAAAATCTAAATGGCGGTAAATGAATGAATTTCCAGCCACGGCTAGGCAATACTAAGACATTTTTATTTTCGGATAAAAACGAAGATAAAAAGGCTATAATCAATAATTTCGCAAATTCTGAAGGCTGTACTTGAATAGGCCCTAAGATAATCCAGTTACGATTACCACCGATATCTGTACCAAATATAAGTACAGAACAAATAATTATCAAAGCCCCAAATCCTAGTACATAAGGATAATCCAATAATTCTAACAACCTATCAGATACTGTTACAATTATCAAAAATACAATAAGCCCTATACATATCCATACTATCTGATGCATATATAAATCTGGCTTCAATCGCAAAATCATGATAGCACTGATACTCGACATAAACATGACTAATGATAATAAATAATTATCCGCATTTTTTCGCAATCTGACGCTTATTATCTGTACTACGATAAAAATAACAGATAATATTCCGGCTGGAATAAATGCTTCATTAGTCAAAGTATTATTTTTGATATTGATTAATAATGTACCCAAAAATAATAATAAAATTGAAAATACTAATGTAATATATCCCTTTTTTATCATGATATTTCCACCACGATACATGTAATATTGTCTTTTCCACCATAATTAATAGCTCTTTGTACTAAATGTTGAGCTTTATCTTTTATATTACTATCATAACAGATATTTTTTAGCTCCTCATTATCCACCATATTTGTAAGACCATCAGAGCAAATAAGGAATTTATCCGCTTGTAAAATATCACAATAACCTGTATCTACATTTAAATTCACAGAAACACCAGCTGCTCTTGTTAAAATATTCTTATGTGGATAATTTTCAGCTTCCTGTGCTGTGATTTTATTTTGTTTTAATAATTCATTCACCAAAGAATGGTCATTTGTCAATTGATAAATTTGACCATTACGCAATAAATAAATCCTGCTATCACCTACATGAGCCCATGTGGCATAACCATAATGAACATAAAATAAACTAATCGTAGTCCCCATGCCATTATAATCAGGATTTTCACTAGAAGCTCTCATAATTTGTTTATTCGCTTCTAAGACAACAGATTTTAAACATTCTTCACTACATTCATCAGGATTTTTATTCTCCAAATGAAATTTTATAGTATCCACCATTATGCGACTGGCAATCTCTCCAGCTGCATGTCCTCCCATGCCATCTGCAACTGCATAAATATGTGGTTCAATACAAAGATAACTATCTTCATTTGTAGTACGTACACAACCAATATCAGTAGCATGAGTAATTATCATAGCTCTCACCTCTCAAAACGGAATGATACACAACCTATTTTTATAACATCACCATTTTGTAAAAATTCTTTGCCATTAAGAATATTACCATTTATATAGGTGTGATTTCGACTTTGTAAATCCTCAATCTGATAAAGATTGCGAACTGGACTAATAACAGCATGATGATGTGATACATAAATATCATCTAATACAATATCATTTTCTTTACCTCTACCGATAGAGATTTGACCAGAAAAAGATATTTTCTTATTAGCCAATTTAGGATCTGCTGCTTCTAGTACTATTAAAGCCACTTCATTTTGTGCAGATTCTTCTTTCACTGGCTTTAAGCTGGAAGTACTTTTCAAATCTTTGAACATGGATTTTACAGTTACAAAAATATAACCACAGATACAAAGAAGCATTCCATACTGTAGTGCTACTAAAAAAGCTTTACTTGCCATTTGACCACCTCATCAAAGATATATCAATACTTTATTATAGGCATAAATCCTAGATAAAGCAACTTCAAAACCATTATTATAATAAAGTTTTTTCCTAATTATATATATAAATCTTTCTATAAAAAAACTAGATAATCAAGTTTTTTCCTCAATCATCTAGTTTGAATTTATAGCCAACGATAATTCACAAAACCTGCTCCTCGTGAATTCATCTCACCTAAGCCCACGCCTAAAGATAAATATGCCATTTCTTGAGATTTTTCATCATCTAAGACAGCAAGACGCACTTTATCGCCGAGAAGTTTTATATTTTTATATTTCATTGGCACAGGTGTTTTATTTAAAAATTCTATAGTGGAATAAAATTTTTCCATATTTATTTCATCTTTATCATTTATATCGCCTTTGAAATTATTTATTTTCTTAGTTAAATTAATAATAAATCGCTGTTCAAATTCTTCTTGACTCATGCAATTTTTCCAATAACCATTTTCTGCCTTAATTATCATTGGTGTCAAAGTATAGATAAATTCTATTATCTTTCGTGGCAAAACTCTTTTTTCTGCTGTCAGCCCTTTAAATTCTCTAGTATTTATATTTGGACAAACTTCATAGAAAAATTCTGCCATATCCTCATCAATAGTTCTGATGGTCAAAGTATATATCTTGCCTTTTTTATAGATTTTATCTTTTTCCAATGGCGATAATAAATCATAGCAATAATTTTTATATGTATTTGTATTATGTAATTTTCCTAGATTTTCTTTTGCAAATAAACTTTTATCAATAAATCTAGTCAACATAATTTGCACATCTTGTGCCATGATATCCTTTAATAAATATAATTTTATGCGTATCTGATAAACTTTCATCAAAATGCCCCTTTCTTTGAATTTACCAAGTGATATATTCATCTTTATGCAAAAATGCTGATAGATCAATAATTATAACAAAAAAGCTAGATAGTTAAACCTAACATTTAACTACCTAGCCTTTTATCAATCATTCTTATAATACGATTTTACCGAAATCTGCAATAGATTTAATAAGTGTATCAATATTTTTAAGAAGTGCAAGACGATTATTTTTAATTTGTTCGTCTTTATCCATAACCATTACATTATCAAAGAAATTATTGATTGGTGCAGTAAGTTCCTGCATTTTATCAATAGCTGTTTTATAATCTTTATTATTTAAAGCAGTTTCTACATCTTTAGCTACTGCTACATAAGTATTATAAAGAGCTTTTTCTTCATCTAATGTAAATAATGCTTCATTAATAACATTATTTTCTGCTTTTTTGCTGATGTTACCTACACGTACAAAAGCTTGAATTGCATCATTTAATACACCAGAAGCGATTTCTTGAGCTGTTACACAAGCTTTAGCATAAGTACCTGCAACTTCATCTGCATTTTCAAGTACAGCGTCAATAATATCATAGCGAACATCATTATCGCCAAGTACATTTTTAAGACGTAAAGTGAAGAATTCTGCTACATTTTTCTGGATTTCAGCACGTTTTTCACTATCAGTGATATTAAGTAAATCCATTGCTTTATCTGCAATTTCACTGATGGAAATAGTGTAGTTTGCTTCAATGATTGTATGCACAATGCCAAGAGCTTGACGGCGAAGTGCAAATGGATCTTGAGAACCTGTTGGTACAAGTCCACGACTGAATGTAGCTACGATATTATCCATTTTATCAGCTAAAGAAACAAGACGACCTGCTACGCTAGCTGGTTCTGCATCACCTGCAAAACGTGGCATATAATGTTCATAAATAGCAGTTGCTACTTCTTGACCTTCACCATCTAAAAGTGCATATTCACGACCCATAATACCTTGAAGTTCAGTGAACTCACAAACCATAGCAGATACAAGGTCAGCTTTTGCTAAGATTGCAGCACGTTTAGTTGTTTTTATTTCAGCTTCTGTAGCATTTACTTTTTCGCCAATGAAAGCAGAAAGTTCTGCTAAACGATTAGCTTTATCATAAATTGTACCAAGACCTTCTTGGAATACTACAGTTTTTAATTTTTCTACATAATCATAAAGACTATGCTTTCTATCTTCATCAAAGAAGAATTGAGCATCAGCAAGTCTTGCACGAAGTACACGTTCATTACCATGCTGTACTTTATCTAAACAATAATCGCCACCGTTGCGAACTGTAATAAATAATGGTAATAAATTGTTATTATCATCTAAAACAGGGAAATAACGCTGATGATCTCTCATTGGAGTCATTACTGCTTCTTTTGGTAATTTAAGATATTTATCTTCAAAAGTTCCACAAAGTGCTGTTGGATATTCTACAAGATAAATTACTTCTTCTAATAAATCTTCAGTGATTTCTGCATGACCATTATGAGCTTTTGCAATTTCTTCAATCTGTGCTTTGATGATATCGCGACGTTTTTCTTGGTCTACAATAATAAATGCATCTTTACAAGCTTGTTCATAATCACTTGCTTTATTGATTGTGAAATCGCCTTCACTTAAGAAACGATGACCACGAGATACGCGACCAGATTTTACATTAGCTACTGTAAAATCAATTACTTCTTCATCATACAAAGCTACGAGCCAACGAAGTGGACGTACAAAGCGGAAATCTAAATCGCCCCAACGCATATTTTTAGGGAAGTTCAAACCTTCTACTAATTCTTTTAATAAAGTAGGTAAAAGTTCTACAGTCTGTTTGCCTTCTTCGCTGGAAACAGCATATACATAACCATCTTTTACTACTAAATCAGCAACATCTACTTTTTTACCACGAGCAAAACCAATAGCTGCTTTTGTAGGATTGCCATCTTTATCAAAAGCGATAGCAGTAGATGGGCCTTTATATTCACTAGATGCACCTTGTTGAGTTTCTGCAAGATTTTTTACTAAAAGTGCAGTTCTGCGAGGTGTACCAAGAGTTGTTACTTCATCAAAATCAAGACGCATTTCTTGAAATTTTGCAGTTGCTTTTTCTTTTAATTGAGCTAAAATTCCTGGCATAAAATGAGCAGGAACTTCTTCTGTACCAATTTCTAATAATAAATCTTTAGCCATTATTATTTTGCTCCTTTCTTCAAGAGAGGATAGCCGAGTTCTTCACGCTGTTTTAAATAACATTGAGCACAAAGACGAGCAAGATTACGTACACGAGAAATAAACGCTGTACGTTCAGATACGCTGATTGCTCCACGAGAATCAAGCAAGTTAAATGTATGAGAACATTTCAATACATAATCATATGCTGGATGAACATAGCCAAGCTCAATTACGCGAACAGCTTCTTTTTCGTATTTATCGAAAAGGTCAAATAAAAGAGCAGTATCTGCAAGTTCAAAGTTATAAGTGGATTGTTCAAATTCATTTTGATGGAATACATCACCATAAGTGTATGTGCCATTCCAATCAATATCATAAACATTTTCTTTTTCTTGAATATACATTGCAATACGTTCAAGACCATAAGTGATTTCAGAAGCTACAGGTTTTACATCAACACTACCTACTTGTTGGAAATAAGTAAACTGTGTGATTTCCATACCATCAAGCCAAACTTCCCAACCAAGACCCCAAGCACCAAGTGTTGGAGATTCCCAGTTATCTTCAACAAAACGGATATCATGTTCTTTTTCATTAATACCGAGTTTTGCTAAGCTCTGTAAATAAAGTTCCTGAATATTATCAGGAGATGGTTTCATAATTACCTGGAATTGATGATGTTGGAATAAACGGTTAGGATTTTCACCATAACGACCATCAGCTGGACGGCGAGATGGTTCTACATATGCTACATGCCAAGGTTCAGGGCCAAGTACACGTAAAAATGTAGAAGGGTTCATAGTACCTGCACCTTTTTCCACGTCATAAGGTTGAGCTAAAATACAGCCTTGCTTAGACCAAAATTCCTGCAAAGTCAGGATAATTTCCTGAAATGTCATAAATATACCTCCTTGATATTCATGGGCGACAAAATAAAAAATCTCGCCCATGTAACAACAAAATGTTACAGGGACGAGATGTATTCCCGCGGTTCCACCCTGATTGACTTAAATATATTTAAGTCCTCTTTAGAATGTTATTTATTATTATAAAGCTCCCTAGTGCCATTCACTTTTTGTAGTCTTACACCATCACTACTCGCTGATTAAAGTTACTTTTCTAGTTCATTGCTGTACATAAAGTCTAGCAAAAGAAAAAATCCTTGTCAATATATTTATGTTGTTTACTTTTAGATTTATGGCTAAATAATAAAATACTTTTAATATCTCTTATTCAAACTAAATCTTTTTGCCCCAATCAATTGATTAACAAAAATATTAATAATGGCTATAGCTAACATAACTGGCACAGTAATCCCAATAAAAGTGCTATAATCAATCAACAATTCATAAGCTATAAAACCAATTAACCATAAAAGACAATTTTTACCAGTGATAAGTGAATTTTGATGATAAATATTATGGCTAAAGAAATATTCAGAAAAAGCAATAGCAAATAACGGTGCAAAAGTTGCTGCTATAAAATAAAGGAAAGTTTCATATTGTTCCATGGATAAGAAAATAGCAAGCAATGTAGAAATTATACATACAAAAAACGCTGTATATTTTACATCTAATTGATTACTGATATGATTTAAACAAATACTTGAAGAATTTATCGTAATGAAATTTGTTGTTACTGTAGATAATAAAATAACAACTAAAGAAATAACACCTAATCCAGATAACATGAAAATATCACAAATATCTGTTATCCCATAATGAACAGCACTACCTAAGCCAATTGTATACATTAAAATACTGCCAAAACAATATGCCACTACACAGCTCAATGTACCTGTAGATTGATTTTTAAGTGTTCTTGTATAATCTGAAATAACTGGCATCCATGATAAACACATAGCAATATTTAATTCTACCACCATGCCAAAACTCATACTTTCATCTAAAGAAGTTACCACTTCATTTGCAGAAACTACAGCCCCAAAACCTAAATATAAAGAAGCAAGCAATAAACAAAGCATTACTACTTTATTTATCTTACTTACAAAATCCATTGTACTAAAAATCCAAATGCAAGGAAAAAGACCTATGATAATTGTCCATAAAATAGTATTTTCTCCCATATTCCATAAAGATGCCATTAATTTATTGAAAGCTTGTGCCCCAATGATGGTCATTATAGAAGTCCAACCTATTAATTGAATAGTATTTAATAGAGAGAAACTAACAGAACCCAACTTACCAAAAGATAAATTAATACTTTCAGAAGCACTGCAACGTTTATTAGCACCGATAATCCCTGCTAAGTAAAGAATAATTCCGCCAATTACATGACCTACTAAAATAGCTAAAAATCCATCTTTCATGCCAAGTGGTGCTAAAAAAGTTCCTGTCATGATTTCAGCCACAGAAACTGCTGTACCAAACCAAATCAATGATACATTAAAACTAGAGTTATTTGTTGATGTAAAAAATGTAGACAAAAAATCACCTCATAAAAAATAAAAATATTAAAAAAAGGAAATAGCCCTGCCATTTCCTTGAAAATACGTAATCAAACTAATATTTCCCTACGTTGGCATTATCCAAATCAGGTCATAGGTCGAAGTTCACAACTTCCTCTCAGCCTGTCTACAAGCTCCCTTTTTCATATTCTGCCTTTAATATAAATTATCCTAAAATATTTGTCAAATTCTCGAAAAATCTCCAAAAAATATATTGCATAGCCCATTTTTATATGATAAAATAGCCTAGTATGCAACAAACGGTCCGCTGTGAGATATTCTTATATGAACGTTTGAATTAAGGAGGAAAAATAATGAATATTATTCAGGCTTTAGAACAGGAACAATTACGTAACGATATCCCTAAATTCATCCCTGGCGATAGCGTTCGCGTACATGTAAAAGTAGTTGAAGGATCCAACGAACGTATTCAGATGTTCGAAGGTGTTGTAATCGCTCGCCAAGGTTCTGGCGTTCGTGAAAACTTCACAGTAAGAAGAATTTCTTATGGTGTTGGTATTGAACGTACTTTCCCAGTACATTCCCCACGCCTTGCAAAAATCGAAGTTACTCGTAGAGGTATTGTTCGTAGAGCAAAACTTTATTATCTTCGTAACCTTACTGGTAAAGCTGCTCGTATTAAAGAAAGACGCTAATATCTTCATAAGAGGGACTGCCTATGGCAAGTCCCTTTTGTTTTATTAGTATGTTCTAGTAGAGGGAGGATTATCATGGCTGATAAAAAAGAGTCATCTTTAGGTAGTGAAATTAAAGATTGGGTTATTTCCATAGCTATCGCTGTTGTCTTAGCCTTATTCATTCGTCATTTTGTAGTAGAATTATATTTAGTTGATGGACCTTCTATGCGTCCGACATTACAAAATCAAGAACGTTTAGTCGTTAATAAATTTATTTATAATTTACATGACCCTGAACGTGGAGATATTTTAGTATTCCAATATCCAAAAGACCCTAGCCGTGATTTTATCAAGCGTGTAATTGCAATTCCTGGAGATACTATCGAAATTAAAGATGGTCATGTTTATGTAAATGGGGAATTAAAAAATGAACCATATATCTTAAGCACAACTAGAGGAGATTATCCACTGGCTACTGTACCAGAAGGACATATCTTTGTAATGGGCGATAACCGCAACAATTCCGAAGATAGTCGTTTCGCTGATGTAGGCATGGTACCATTTGATTTAATCAAAGGTAAAGCTGTTTTAATCTTCTGGCCAATCGATAAAATAAAAACATTACCATGATAATAACGAAAAGGTACCTATGAAATATTTTGTAGGTACCTTTTTTATTTTATAAAATCTATTTATTGTTTATATGTCTAGCTAAAGCTTGTTGCCAAACTTCTTGAAGCATTGGCAAACGAAATTTAGCATTGGCTGGACTTGTAGATGGTAATGTATAAAAAGTATATGTTTCATCTTTTAAAATATCTTTATTATATTTCTTAAAGCACTGAAAAGATTTTCCGCCATTAAAACAAATAGTTTTTATTTTAGGATATTTAGCAAATAAAGCTTTAAAATCATTTGGTACTTCATCACAAATGGCACTATCTAAACTACCTTCTCGAATACAAGAATCTATTGAGTCCCAAAGAGCAATATGATTTTTTCTCAATAAATCTAGTCTCTCTTGATAAATAGTTGGTATTATTCCTTCATTAAAAAATATAGCCATTAATTTCCAAAATCTATTTTGAGGATGTGCATAATATTGTTGTTGTTCCAAAGATTTTACACTTGGCATTGAACCTAAAATAATAGTAGTACAATTTTCATCAATAGATGGAGCAAAACCTATGAGTCTTTCCATAAATAAAATCACCTCTATCCTATTATAATATAAAGATTTTCAGTGTAGCTAAAATTTTTTTAAAGGAAAAGTCAAAAAGTCAAAAATAATGTTTGACAATTTGACTTTTAGCTTTTATAATATGTTTTGTAAGCAGATATTAAAACTAAAGTAAAATATAATTTATTATTTTAGTATAATAACTACTTCAATGAATTTATACTTTTATTAATTTGAATACTACTCATCATGACTTGGAGGTATACATCATGGGTGAAGAAAAATATACACAAAAAGTTTTAGAAGCTATGCAATCCGCACAGCAAGAAGCAGCACTTCGCTATCATCAAGAAATCACATCAGCTCATGTACTTTCAGCCTTAATCAAAGAACCTGAAGGTTTACTCGCTACTATTTTTGCTGAATGTCGAGTAGATTTACCTATGCTCAAAGCAAAACTAGAACAAATGCTCAAAAAAATTCCTAGTGTAAAAGGTCAAAGCCGTCTAGGTATGAGCACTGAAATGGTTCGTGTATTAGGCAGAGCAGCAAAACTTGCCGAAAACATGAATGATGAATATATAAGTACAGAACATTTATTATTAGCTATTGTCAGCGATAGCGATGATGAAATGCAAGCACTATGTAGAGAATTCAATCTACATCAAAATAAAATCCAATCTGTAATTAAATCAGAACGTAAACAAAATGTAAATAGTGATAATCCTGAAAGTGGTTATAAATCACTTGAAAAATACGGTCGTGATTTAACAGCTATGGCAAGAGTTGGTAAGCTCGACCCTGTTATTGGCCGTGATGAAGAAATCCGCCGTACTATCGAAATCTTATCTCGTCGTACTAAAAATAACCCAGTATTAATCGGTGAACCTGGTGTTGGTAAAACTGCTATCGTTGAAGGTTTAGCTCGCCGTATCGTAGCAGGTGATGTTCCAGAATCGCTAAAAAATAAAACATTATATTCTCTCGATATGGGCTCATTAATCGCTGGTGCTAAATATCGTGGTGAATTCGAAGAACGTCTAAAATCTGTATTAAATGAAATCTCTAAATCCGATGGACAGATTTTATTATTCATCGATGAAATTCACACTGTAGTAGGTGCAGGTGCAACTGAAGGTGCCATGGATGCTGGTAACTTATTAAAACCAATGTTAGCACGTGGACAACTCCGTTGTATTGGTGCCACTACTTTAAATGAATATCGTAAATATATTGAAAAAGATACAGCTCTTGAACGTCGTTTCCAACCTGTAATGGTAGGTCAGCCATCTGTAGAAGATACTATTTCTATCTTGCGTGGCTTAAAAGAACGTTATGAAGTTCATCACGGTGTAAGAATTCGTGATAATGCACTTGTTTCTGCAGCTGTATTATCTGATAGATATATCTCCGATAGATTTTTACCAGATAAAGCTATCGACTTAGTTGATGAAGCCGCTGCCAAACTTCGTACTGAAATCGAATCTATGCCAGAACCTATTGAAAAATTGCGTCGTAAAATCATGCAATTACAAATAGAAGAAGAAGCATTAAATAAAGAAACTGATGAAGCATCTAAAGAAAAACTTGCCAAACTCATTGACGAAAAAACTAAATTACAAAATGAAGAAAATGAATTAAAAGCAAAATGGGATAAAGAAAAACAAGGTATTGTTCGTTTACGTGCTATCAAAAAAGAAATGGATAGTGCCAATACGGAAATGGAAAAAGCTCAACGCAGTGGCGATTATGCCAAAGCTTCTGAAATCAAATACGGTAAATTACCACAACTTCAAAAAGAACTTGAAGAAATGGAAAAAGCTGTTCATGATGAAGAAGGCAATCGTCTCTTAAAAGAAGAAGTATCTGAAGAAGATATTGCCCAAGTAGTAAGTCGTTGGACTGGTATTCCTGTTACTAAAATGCTCACAGGTGAAAGAGAAAAACTCGTACATCTAGAAGATGTTCTCCATGAACGTGTTGTCGGTCAAGATGAAGCTGTAAAAGCCGTAAGTGAAGCTATTATTCGTGCTCGTGCTGGTATCAAAGACCCTAATCGTCCAATTGGTTCTTTCATTTTCCTCGGCCCTACTGGTGTAGGTAAAACTGAACTTGCAAAAACTTTAGCTGAAAGTCTATTTGATGATGAACGCAGTATTATTCGTATCGATATGAGCGAATATATGGAAAAACATTCTGTAGCTCGTTTAATTGGGGCTCCTCCAGGATATGTTGGCTATGATGAAGGTGGTCAACTCACTGAAGCAGTTCGCCGTCGTCCATATAGCGTAATTTTACTTGATGAAATTGAAAAAGCTCATCGTGATGTATTCAATGTATTATTACAAATCTTAGATGATGGTCGTTTAACTGATGGTAAAGGTAGAGTTGTAAACTTCAAAAATACTGTTATCATTATGACATCAAACTTAGGTAGTCATGAAATCTTAAATCAAGAAGATTTTGCTACAGCTGAAAAATTAGTACGCGATATCTTAAAAGATTATTTCCGTCCTGAATTTTTAAATCGTGTTGATGATATTATCGTATTCAAAGCTTTAGCTAAAGAACAAGTACGTCAAATTGCTCGCATCATGCTCGAAAATCTTAATAAACGTCTACAACATCAAGTTAATATTTCACTTTCTTGGTCTGATGAAGCTTTGACTAAACTTGCAGATGAAGGATTTGAACCAAACTTCGGTGCTCGTCCACTTCGTAGATTATTATCTCATACTGTAGAAACTCAATTAAGTAAAGAAATCATCAAAGGTAATATCAAAGAAGGCGACACTGTAGATATTAACGTAAACGGTGAAGAATTCACATTTAATCCAATTCGCAAAATGGAAGCATAAATTTTAAATTAAATAATAGCACTCTAAAATAAGATTAATTTTAGGGTGCTATTTTATTTTTTAGTTAGTTAAGAATATCATATTATCGAAAAGTCTTAACAAATTTTAATAAAAAGCCAATGATAAAAATACACTGTTACATTAAAAATAAAAAAATAACTACTAGACAAATACTTTTGAATATGATATTATAAATCTCGTAAAATAGAACAGCAAAGGCAATGGAGCCATATGAAACATCTGTGCATTAATATATCTATTCAATATATTTTTATTAATAGGTTTTTATGACATTAATGCAGTCAGGTTTGTTTTCATACGGCTTTTTTTAGTTGCTACATAAATTTTGTTAATAAAAGGTGGGTCTTTTAATGAACGATTTATTATATGTTATTCCTGCAAATTCTAAAAAAGAAGATATTATTGCTACATTGAAACAACATCCTGAAATTAAATTTGTTTCTTTAGTAGGTATCGATTTAGCTGGTAATGATACTGATGAAAAAATTCCTATGAGAGTTTTTCTTGAAGATATTGACTCTTTCTATAATGGCTCTGCTGTTCAAACAGATGGTTCTTCTGTAGTATTAACAGGTATTGCTACATTAAATAATGCTAAAGTAGATATGCCAATTGATCCTACTGTTAATTGGTTCGTTGATTACAATATCGAAAGCTATGATGATGAACTCGGTAAACCAGTTGGTACTCTCCGTATTCCTGCAGCTCTTATTCATGATGGCAAAGCTGTAGACTCCCGTTCCATCTTAGCTAACACTTTAACTTATGTAAAAAAAGGTTTATTAGATCTCTTTAAAAATAATGCTAAAATCTCCGGCTTAGAACACATCAATGGCGCAGATGTAAAAGATATCGTATTTACTTCCGCTACTGAACTTGAATTCTGGGTAAAAACTCCACTTAGTGAAGCAGATATCCCTGAAATGTCCGCATCTCAGGTTATGCAAGAACAATATTGGCAACGTACACGCGGTGCTGTTCGTACAGCTCTTGAACAGTGCATGTTAGCTCTTGAAGCTTATGGTCTTTCCCCTGAAATGGGTCATAAAGAAGTTGGTGGTATGAAAGGTCATATGGATACTGATGGTAATATGACTCATGTTTGCGAACAGGTAGAAATTGACTGGAAATTCGCTGATGCACTTCAAGCTGCTGATAATGAACTCGTTGTTCGTATCCTTGTAAAAGAAATCTTCCGTGAAAATGGTCTTGAAGTAAACTTCAAAGCAAAACCTATGATCGGTCTTGCTGGTAATGGTGAACATACTCATTTCGGTATTGGTGCTATCATGAATGATGGTTCTTTCGTAAACTTATTTGCTCCAACTGATATGAAAAAAGACTTCATGAGTGCTGTAGGTTATGGTGCTATCATGGGCTTACTTAAAAACTATGAAGTTATCAACCCATTCGTATCCGCAACTAATGACTCCTTAAATCGTTTAAAACCAGGTTTTGAAGCTCCTGTATGTATCGTTACTTCCTTAGGTCATAAACCAGAAGTTCCATCTCGTAACCGTACAATCTTAGCTGGTCTTATTCGTGATGTTAACAATCCAAAAGCTACTCGTTTTGAACTTCGCGCTTGTAATCCATATACAAACACTTATCTTGTACTTGCTGCTATTTATACATCTATCCTTGATGGTGTTATATACGCTGTTACTAAAACTACTGCTGAATTACTTGCTGAAATCTCCAAAGATGTAGGTGATGATGCTGGTTACTTAGAAAAAGACCGTGCTTATCGTGCTGAAGATGATGTATTTGAAGATTACACTGAAGAAGAACGTCATCAACGTTTTGGTGTACATCCTGCAACAGTTTGGGAAAACTTCTCTAACTTGAAAAAATATCCTGAAAAACGTGCAGTTTTAACTGAAGGTAAAGCATTCAGCGATAAAATTATTGATGCATTTGTTGAAGGTGAATTAATTCGTTGGAAAACTGAACTTATCAGCCGTATTATTCCTGAAAATCGTATGCTTATCAGCAAATTTAAAGAAATTAAATCTGCATATGTAACTGATGAAGATTCTTACAACTGGAATAAACTCAACCGCATTCGTTATTATCTTGCTAAAGACAGCATCGATAATAAATCCTTATTCACTCAGTTAATCAATGCTTTAAATTCTGGAGATTTTGCTACAGCTTCTAGCTTACAGGTAGAAATGTACGATAAAATGGAAGAATTAAAAGAACTCTATGCAACTTATAGAAACAATATGATTTAATAAAAATCTCCAAGAAGGCTTCTATTTTAGGAGCCTTCTTATTTATATTTTAGATTAGAATAATAAATTATTTTTATAACAAAGATATTGACAAAAATCTATTTTTTCTATATGATAATGATTAGCAATTATATAGAATAACTCATCAAGAGCAACTGAGGGACTGGCCCAATGACGTTGCGGCAACCATTGAGCATTTATCAAACGGTGCCAAATCCTTTAAGTTTTACTTAGAAGATGAGAGATGGATATAAACTCTCTCGCGTTTAAGTTTAGAGAGTTTTTTTTATGTTATTTTTTAATTGTTAAGATATAAAAAAATATACTAGGAGGTTCCTAAATGTCCAACAAAGTATTATTTACTTCTGAATCTGTTACTGAAGGTCATCCTGATAAAGTAGCAGACCAAATTTCTGATAGCATTTTAGATGCAATTTTAGCCAAAGATCCAAATGGTCGTGTAGCTTGTGAAACTTTCGCTATGACTGGTCAAATCCATGTAGCTGGTGAAATATCCACCGATTGCTATGTAGATATTCCATCTATCGTTCGTGAAACTATCCGCAATATCGGTTATACTCGTGCAAAATTCGGTTTAGACTGCGATACTTGTGGTATTTCTTTATCTATTGATGAACAGTCCCCTGATATTGCTATGGGTGTCGATAAATCTTTAGAAGCAAAAGAAGGCGAAGCAGACAAAACAGATCTTGGTGCTGGTGACCAAGGTATGATGTTCGGTTATGCTACAAATGAAACTCCTGAATATATGCCTCTTCCTATCGCTTTAGCTCATAAACTCGCTCGTCGTCTTACTGAAGTTAGAAAATCTGGTGAACTCTCTTATCTTCGTCCAGATGGTAAAACTCAAGTAACAGTTGTTTATGAAGATGGTAAACCTGTTGCTGTAGATACTATTGTTATCTCTACTCAACATGACCCAGATGTTACTTTAGAACAAATTAAACAAGACCTCATGGAAAAAGTAATTAAACCTGTTGTTCCTGCTGAACTTTTAACATCTGAAACAAAATATTTCATCAATCCTACTGGTAAATTCGTTATCGGTGGTCCACAAGGTGATACTGGTCTTACTGGTCGTAAAATCATTGTTGATACTTATGGTGGTATGGCTCGTCATGGTGGCGGAGCTTTCTCCGGTAAAGATCCAACAAAAGTAGACCGTTCTGCAGCATATGCAGCTCGTTATGTAGCTAAAAATATCGTAGCTGCTGGTCTTGCTGATAAATGTGAAATCCAATTAGCATATGCTATTGGTGTTGCAAAACCTGTATCTATCAGCATCAATACTTTCGGCACTAATAAAGTAACTGAAGACGTTATCACAAAACTTGTAAATGATAACTTTGACCTTCGTCCAGCAGGTATCATCAAAGAATTAGACTTACGTCGTCCAATTTATGCTCAAACAGCAGCTTATGGTCATTTCGGTCGTACAGATGTAGATCTTCCTTGGGAACATACTGACAAAGCTGAAACATTAAGAAAACAAGCTGGCTTATAATAATATTATATAAAAAACCTCTGATAAATAATTTATCAGAGGTTTTTCTTTATCTATGACGACCATGTCTAGGTGAAGGTGGCGGAGCAGCCTCTGTTGTATTTGCACTTATGACATAACTAATAGGTGTTGCTAAGAAACATGCCATAGTTAAAATACCAATAGATTTTTTAATTCTGTTTTTTAACATTCTAAAATCTCCTTTCAATCTATTTTGCCGAAAAAAACGATAAAAACGAAAATGCTATTGATATTCCCAATATAATTAGCAATAATCTTCTTAATAATGGATTCATAAAAATTCTCCTTCACGCAAATTATTCTAATTATAAAATTCTGTAATACATATAAAATATCCTTTCTCATATTTTCTAAAATCAAATAGATATATTATAATATAAACATATTACTTGATTAGGTACGTGATTATATGAAAAAACTTGCAGATATATATATTAATATTCCCGTTAAAAGTATTGCTAAGGCTTACACTTATATAATTCCTGAGAAATTTGATATTTTAAAAGAAGGTTGTCGTGTTTTAGTGCCTTTCGGCAATAGAATTATGGAAGGCTTTATTATTAAAATATATGCAAATAACGAACATAATATAGATATAACTAAATTAAAAGAAATCAAAGATATTATTGATACGGAAGCTTGGTTTACACCTCAAATGTATACTACCGCCAAATGGATGGCTGATTTTTATCTATGTTCTTTAGGCGAAACTATGCGGTTATTTATCCCCGGAAAAAATAGTATACAAATTCGCCCTATTTTTAATATTAACCAACAAAAATATGATTTATTCCCTAAAAATAAACTATCAGCAATTGAAATATCTTTGCTTGAATATCTTTCTCTACAAAAAAATACTGATTTATTGACTTTACAACATAAATTCAGTACAATTGATAATTTATCTTCTTTACTAGATAAACTCATCTCCAAAAAACTAATTATCCGAGATTATACTTATAAAACAAAAGCTAATAAAATTTATATCACTTATGCTTCTTTAAATGTAACAGTTAATGATGATATTTTAGCAACTTTAAAAAATAAACCAGCTCAAAAAAAAGCTTTATTATATTTAGCTAAAATAAAAGAAGCTTCCACTAAAGATTTATCAAATGAAAAAATCTCTCTACCTACATTAAAAGCACTTGCTGATTTAGACTATATAAAATTAGAAAAGAAACAAATATTGCGAGATAGTTATCATCAAATAACTACTAAACAAAATGCAGATAAAAAACTGACATCAGAGCAAATGACAGCCTTAAAAAATATAGAAATAGCTCAACATCAAGGAAAACAAAAATTTTTACTATATGGCGTTACAGGTAGTGGCAAAACTCAAATCTATATAGAAATGGCTTTAAAAGCACGTGCTTTAGGTAAACAAATCCTTATATTAGTTCCTGAAATCGTCCTTACAGGGCAATTAGTAACTTCTTTTAAAGAATATTTTGCTGATGATGTCGCTGTTATTCACAGTAGATTATCTATAGGGGAAAGAAATGATACATTTTGGCGAATTCGTACGAAACAAGTAAGTATCATCATTGGAGCTCGTTCAGCATTATTTGCTCCATTTGAAGATTTAGGCTTAATTGTAATGGACGAAGAACATGACCCTTCATATAAGCAAGATGAATCACCTCGATACCACAGTCATGACATCATTGAAAAAATGGCTGAAATTTATCATGCTACTTTAATCATGGGTAGTGCTACACCTTCTTTAGAGAGTTATTATAAAGCGCAAATAGGCGAATATGTTTTATTAAAAATGCCTAATCGTATAGATAATCTTCCCTTACCATATATTGAAGGAGTGGACATGCGTGAAGAACTACGCATGGGCAATCGAAAAATCATTTCTTTAAAATTAAAAGAATTAATTGCAGATACTCTAGCTAAAAAAGAACAAATTATCATCATGTTAAATCGCAGAGGTTTTTCCACTTTTGTAATGTGCAGAGCTTGCGGTCATGTTATCAAATGCAAATACTGCGATTTACCACTTGTTTATCATCGTCGTGGTATCTTACAATGCCATCATTGCGATATCACAGAAACCGTTCCTACTATCTGCCCAAAATGTAATAGTAAATATATCAAATTTTTCGGCTCAGGAACAGAAAAACTTGAGGAAGAATTATCCACTTTATTTCCTCAAGCTAGAATAATTCGCTTGGATAGAGATACTACTGGCAAAAAATTCGCTCATCTAGATATCTTAAAGCAATTTAAAGCTGGTCTATATGATATTTTATTAGGTACGCAGATGGTCGCTAAAGGTCATGATATACCTACTGTAACAGCTGTTGGCATCATAAGTGCAGACTCTAGCCTAAACTTACCAGATTTTAGAGCAAGCGAACGTTGTTTTGGTTTAATAACTCAAACAGCTGGTCGTGCTGGTAGAAAAAATAAACGTGGACAAGTAATCGTACAAACATATAATTTAGAACATTATGCTGTACAATGCGGTATTCAACAAGATTATAGTCATTTTTATAATGAAGAAATTTTATTGCGTAAAGCTATGTATTATCCACCTTTTTGTCAGCTCATAAAATTAATAATTCAAGACGAAAATGAAGAAAATGCTTTAACTAAAGCACAAAATTTAAAAAAACTCATCAAAGATAAATTCCAAGATAATAAAAATATTATTGTCATGGGCCCTGCTCCATCTTTAATCGCAAATTTCAAAGGAATGTATCGCTTTAATTTACTATTAAAAACAAATGATTTGGATACCTTACGAAATTATTTGCGTGAATGTAAAGTAGATATTGATAAAAATATAACAGTGGATATTAACCCTATTAATACAAATTAAATTCAATATAAAATAAAAACCCCAATAACTAGAATGTACTAATTATTGGGGTTAATTTTTTAATTAATATTTATATTATTTTACAATCAAAACTGGGCATTTGGCATGTTCTAACACATATTTACTTACGCTACCAAGCAATACACCTCGTACAAGACCTAAACCTCTACTACCCATAACAATTAAATCTGCAGAAATTTCTTTTTCATAATCTCTAATTGCTTCAGCTGGGTCTCCAGTTCTATATGCACAAACAATTTTCATTCCTTCTGGGAACAATTCTTTTGCTGCATTTAAAATACATTGACCTGATTTTTCAATTTCAATCAATACGTTATCAGATAAATAAGCATTAATTGCTAACTTATTAATATCTGCTACATATAAAATATGAACTTCTGCTTCATTAAGGCGATTAATTTTTATAGCCTGTTGCATAGCACGTTCAGCAATTTCAGAACTATCGATTGGAACTAAAATACGTTTTACGTTATCCATAACCAAACCCTCCTTGGTGCCTTAATTATAATATATTTTCAAGTTATTTTATATTAATTATATTCTGCATATGTGGCTAAAAATCCTGCTTTTTTGAATAAATTTTGCAAATATTTTTATAAAATTTATTTACGATAAACTTGTAACTTGCTTAATAAAAGTGAGCGATTTAAAAGGCTTGCCAATTAAAGATTGTATATAATCTAATAGAATTTTTTCAGCATTTATCAAATCAATACCTTTTACTTGAAATTTAGGTGGATTATCCCAATCTAAATGTAAAAGATGCTCTATAAATAATCTTACTGAAGCTGGATAATTTATCTGCTTTCCTTGACTGCAAGATGTGCAGATTGCTCCACCTTGCATAGCATCAAAATGACAATCGCCTTCGATTTTACTTCCACATAATGCACACTGACTATAATGAAGTTGACAGCCAGTATATTCAAAAATCTGATAAGCACTAGCTAAAGCACAAATACGAGGATTAAATTTTGTTAGACAAGGTAAAATCTTTAATAATTTTTCATAAATCTCTGCTTGTGGTTCATCTTCACTGCATAATTCTTTAGCTAATTCTGCAATAAAAGAAGCATATGCCATTGCCGTCAAATCCTCATATAAATCAGAAAAAAATCCTTTATGTTCACATTGGCGAACTGTATCCATCTTTTCACCTTTAGATAATTGAATATCTAACCATGAAAAAGGTTGCATAGATGCTGCTAATGGACTTTTAGGACGTCGACAACCATATGCTGCTGCTGTTATTTTTCCATAAGTAGGTGATAAAAGGGTAACGATTTTATCTGCGTTACCCCAATTTTTTACACCTAAAACTAATACTTCTGTTGTATAAATAGCCATATTAGTTTATTTTCCCTTTTAATATTTTACTTGTTTTCAACAGAATCCATATTTTTTTCTTGTTGAGCTTTTTCCATTTTTTCCTTAACTTCTTGTATTTTTGCTAAATCTGCTTTTACATCAGCACCTGGCATTACACCACCAGCTGTCAATATATATTGAAAAGCATCTTCTACAGAGATATCCACATAAATTATATCTTTTTTAGGTACAAATACATTAAATCCAGAAGTCATATTTAAACTCCATGGTAAAAATACAGATTCATATTCTTCATCTTTACTTAAATATGGAGCAAGTAATGATGATGGTTTTGGCATTAAAAATCCAATAGTTTTTACATTTGGATGTGGATAAGGAATTAAAACGACTTGACTAAACATCGTTTTTGATTCAAATAACATTGTAGAAACACGCTTAACACTATTGTAAATAAATTTTACAACTGGAATTTTATCTACTACTGTTTCAAAATAGCTGATAATTCGCTGAGAAGCCCATGACCAAGTTGATGTTATCCAGCCAGCAACTAAAATAACGATAATTAATAAGGCTACACCTGCACCTGGAAATTTAAGTGGTATATAACTTTCTACTATACCTTCTACTAAGGCAAATACTGTAGCAATTACAAAGTAAGTTATAACAATTGGTACTAATACTATAAGCCCATTAATAAAATAATGTGATAATCTATTCATCATGTTAAGCACGTCTTCCTTTATCAATCTCTAAAACCTAATTCACGAAGCACATTACTGCGGTCGCGCCAATCTTTTTTGACTTTTACCCACAAATCTAAATAAGTTTTAGAGCCAAGCATTGTCTCGATATCTTTGCGAGCTAATGCCCCTATTTCTTTTAATAATGCACCACGTTTACCAATGACAATTCCCTTTTGTGATTCACGTTCAACATAGATAGTTGCACGAATATAAACTTTATCATTAGCACGGGATTTCATTTCCTCAATATCTACAGCTATAGCATGGGGTATTTCATCACGAGTCAAATGAAGTACCTTTTCACGTATCATTTCCGCAGCTATCAAACGTTCTGGTTGGTCAGTTACTGTATCCGCTGGATAATACTGTGGCCCTTCTGGTAAATATTTATTTAATTCTGCAAGTAAACTATCCAAATTCATTTTTTCTTTAGCAGAAATTGGCACTACACCTGCAAAATCATATGCTTTTGTATATTTTTCAATTATCGGCAATACGGATTGTCTATCAATTAAATCTAATTTATTTACAATCAAAATAACTGGTTTTTTTGTAGCTTGCAAACGTTCCATAATGTAACGTTCACCACCACCTAAATCTTCAGTAGCATCAACAACAAATAAAATAGCGTCAACTTCTTTTAATGTGCCTTCTGCTGCTTTTACCATGTATTCACCTAATTTATGCAAAGGTTTATGAATACCTGGCGTATCTAAGAAAATTACTTGTTCATTATCTGTAGTCAATACACACATAATTTTATTGCGTGTAGTCTGTGGTTTATCAGACATTATCGCTATTTTCTGTCCAATAAGACTGTTTATCAATGTAGATTTTCCTACATTTGGTCTACCAATAACTGCTACAAAACCTGATTTAAAATGTTTATTCTCCAAAAAATTAACTCCTTTTTAATCTCTACTTATTCCTAATTGTTCCATAACAAAATCTTCTTCTTTTCGCATTTCTACACGGTCAGCTTCTTCTATATGGTCATATCCCAACAAATGAAGCATACCATGAACTGTCAAAAATGCTATTTCGCGACGAATACTATGACCATAATCGCCAGCTTGTTCTATCGCTTTTTCTACAGAAATAATGATATCACCTAACATATTTACAGGAATTTCTCCTTCAATATTAGGTTCATCACCTTCATTCAAAGCAAAAGATATTACATCTGTTGGTCTATCCACTTTTCTATATTCACGATTTATTTCATGAATATGTTCATTATCTGTAAACGTAATGCTCACTTCTGCATTATCTAAAGCATATAATTGACCAACTTTTTCTACAGCTTCTTTCACTGTATCACTTAATTTTTCATCTACTTCAAGATTTTCAGGTAAATTGCTTAAAATTATTTCCATAATAAAATCTCCCATTTAGTAAATTAACTTTGCTATTTATTACTTTATCAACTATGTTTATAGAAATTCTTATCTTTATTCTCACTAGGCGGATTAGCAGCTTCATAAGCATCATAAGCTCTAATAATTCGTGCAACAACATCATGACGAATAACATCTCTATCATCAAAATGTATCACAGAAATACCTTCTAATCCATCTAATATTTTTGTCGCCTGTGTCAAACCTGAGCCACTACCTCTTGGCAAATCAATCTGACTCAAATCACCATTTACTACCATTTTCGAACCAAAACCTAAACGAGTTAAAAACATTTTCATCTGTCTAGGTGTAGTATTTTGAGCTTCATCTAAGATGACAAAAGCTCTTTCTAATGTGCGACCACGCATATATGCAAGCGGTGCTATTTCAATGATATTTCTAGCTAATAATTTTTGATAAGCTTCTAAACCTAAAATATCTTGTAATGCATCATATAGCGGTCTTAAATATGGATCGATTTTTTCTTGTAAATCACCAGGTAAAAAGCCCAAACGTTCTCCTGCTTCAACTGCTGGACGAGTCAAAATAAGTTTATCTACTTCATTATTGCGAAGTGCCATAACAGCCATAACTACAGCTAAATAAGTTTTCCCTGTACCAGCTGGACCTAAACCAAAAGTTATGCTATGACGACGAATAGCATCAATATAAATTTTCTGTCCAATAGTCTTTGGTCGAACGCATTTTCCTCTTGAAGTAACAGTCAATACATCTGTAAATAAAGATTTTAATTCATTAGATTGACCTGCTTTAACCAGTTTTATACTATATCGAACCTCATGCATTGTAAGCTTTGTACCTTGTCTATACAATAAAAACAAAGCTTCAATGACTTGACTGGCAGCATTTACTTCTCCTTCTTCACCATTGATTGATAAATCTGTACCTCTACCAACAATACGACAGGCAAAACTATCATTTAAAACTCGCAAAAATTCATCATTTTCACCAAGAATACCAATTGTTTCTGCTCTGTCTTGAAAAGGTATTTTTATTTCTGCAAAATTTGGCAAAAGCATTCGCCCTCCATTATTTTTAAAGTAATAGTCATATTCTCATTATAACATATTCATTCTATAGTGCTAAATCTTTTTACCAAAAAATTACTTAAAGACTTCTTATTCAACTTTTATGAAAATCAATCCTTTTCTATTATAAATTATATAAATAAAAAAGCTATAACCATTACAAAATTTTATTTTTCTTAAAATTCCTAATGATTATAGCTTTATTTTAATCTTTATGAATTACGCGTTTTATACCAAATCGCTTTAAATATTGCAGTGATTTTGGTTGTTCTAAAACTTGAGCATACGTTATTGCTTTTATTATATGCTCTTTTTCAATATCTATTTGTATTTTTTTATCCTTATCTACAGCTTTTATCTCTGTTTGTTGAATAAAATCTTTTGCCTGTAGATTAGTTCTATTTTGCTTTAATTTTTCTTGATATCTATTTTGCAAATCCTGTTCATATTTATCGATATATTGTGCTAAATCATTTATTTTTTCTTGTTGTAAATCATTTGCCACAATTTCAATATTATCATTGTTCCCCCTTGGCTTTGCCATCATATAATCAAGATTTCTTTTTCTATTTTTTCTTGGTGGTGGATTATCATATATATCAGGAAATTCTTGTCTTTGTTTCTTCTTTTGCTCTCTACGTTTTTGACCAGTATAGATATTTATTATCATAAAAAACAAAAAGAGCAGAAAAGGTGCTAATCCTTCCATGATAAATTATTTTATTGGTACTTGTCCTTGTGGGACTGTACTATCTCCTGTTTTACTTATTGCTTCTCGCATTTGCGTATCAGCATTGATATTATTTAAATTATAATAATCCATTACACCAAGTTTACCTTCACGAAGAGCTTTTGCTAATGCATGTGGAACTTCTGATTGAGCTTCAACTACACGAGCTTCCATCTCTTGAGTATATGCTTTCATTTCCTGTTCTTTAGCCACAGCCATAGCACGTCTTTCTTCGGCTTTTGCTTGAGCTATACGTTTATCAGCTTCTGCTTGGTCTGTCTGAAGTTCTGCACCGATATTTCTGCCTACATCAACGTCGGCTATATCAATGGATAAAATTTCAAAAGCTGTTCCTGCATCCAACCCTTTGCCAAGTACAGTTTTAGATATATCGTCTGGATTAGCAAGTACATCTGTATGAGCTTCTGAAGAACCAACTGACGTTACTATCCCTTCACCAACACGAGCAATAATTGTAGGCTCACCAGCACCTCCGACTAATCTATCAATATTAGCTCGAACTGTAACCCTTGCTTTAATTTTTAATTCAATACCATTTCTAGCCACAGCAGATACAACAGGGGTTTCAATAACTTTTGGATTTACGCTCATTTGTACAGCTTCTAATACATCACGACCTGCAAGGTCAATAGCTGCACTGCGTTCAAATGGAAGTGGTATTTGTGCTCTATGAGCAGCAATAAGTGCATCGACTACTTTATCCACATTACCGCCAGCTAAATAATGTGCTTCAAGTTGATTTACATTGACACTTAATCCTGCTTTATTTGCCTTGATTAGTGGCAATACAATTTTTTGTGGCGGAACTCTACGCATTCTCATACCAACTAATGTAAATATACCTACATGAACATTTGATGCTAATGCTGAAATCCACAATCCTATAGGTACAAAATGCAAAAATAACATAATCGCCACAATGACAATTACTACGATAAAACCAGAACCGATAATCGCTTCCATGATTAATCCTCCTTAAATTTATTTTAGATTTTACGTACAATAATACGCATACCTTCAATTTTTACTACACGAATTTTTTCGCCTTTACTGATATAACTACCTTCAGATACAACATCTAATACATCATCATCAATTTTCACACTTCCAGAAGGTCTTAGTTCTGTCAAAACAATCCCTTCTTTATGCAAATATCTTGAATAATCTACGCTACTTACATAACCTTCTTCACTAGAAGATGTCTTTGTCAAAATTATTTTACTCCATAATTTGCTCGTAGGTAATTTTTTTATTATCAATGCAAAAATTATTATCGCAATAACAAAAGAAATTGCCATCATCAACATTGCATCAATATCGCCACCCATAGCTAAAATCAAACTATATAATATGGCTACTACTCCGAGTCCTGCAAGTAATCCTATTGTTGGGGTTAATATTTCAATTATGATAAAAATAATCCCCACAATAAATATTGCAATCTGATATAAACTGACTAAGCCTTTCACATAACTACTGCCAAAAAATACGCCAGCTGCTATGATACCTAGTAATGCCCCTATGCCTGTACCTCCTGTTTTTATCTCTACTAAAATAGCTAGAAATATAACACTCAAAAGCAATGATTGCAATATACTTGAATCTATAATAAAGTCCATATTATCACTTCCTTTTATTTTTCTATTCAGCAATATAAATAATATATTCGACAATATCTCATAATAAACCTTTTTTTATAAAAAAATAAGTAATCTAAACAATAGTTTAAATTACTTATTCTTACTTATTTATTTAATTTTCCTAATCGTCTCCAGACGACCACCATCATAGTAGAAAAGCATGCTATACCGCCCACAAAATTTGAAATCATTTCAGCATAAAAGACTCCATATACACCTAAATCCCATAAATTTGGTAAAAAAATCGTCAATGGAATAACTAAAATAACTTTACGAAATAGCGAAAAAAATGTTGCATATTTTCCCATACCTAACGATATAAATGTTGTCTGTCCAGCAGATTGAAAAGCCATCATAAAAAATCCTAAAAAATATATATGTAATGCTGGCACGCCAAGCAATAACATTTCTTCTTCACTATTAAATAGATGAATAAAAAACTCTGGGAAAAAATCTAATATGCACCAAGCTATACTTGTATATAATAGTGCTATCTTTGTCAAAAATTTTATGCCCTGTCTTACACATAAATATTGCCCTGCACCATAATTATAACTGATAACAGGTTGAGCACCTGAGCGAATGCCTTCTATTGTCATTTGTAAAACATCACGTATAGAATTTAATACGGTCATTATGCCTACATAGATATTTCCGCCCCAAAATAACAATACATTATTGCAGACAATCTGCACTAAACTTCCTGTAGTGGCAAAAACAAAGCCTGAAAATCCTAGAGAAACAATTTCTTTTATCAATTTAAAATCTAATTTCATGCAAGATTTTTTAATGCGATAAATCGCCTTATCACTAAATAAAAAATGTAATACCCATGATGTTGAAATAAATTGTGCAATGACAGTAGCGATAGCAGCACCTTTTATACCTAAATCTAAACCAAAGATAAAAATAGGGTCTAAGATAATATTAATTATCGCACCAATTAATATAGTGAGCATTCCTTTTTTGGCAAAACCTTGAGCATTAATAAAAGTATTCATGCCTAGTCCTACCATTACAAAAATACTTCCCCAAATATAAATAGAGAAATATTCATTAGCATAAGGATATGTTTCATCACTTGCCCCAAATAAATATAATAAGGACTTTTTCATCACTAAGCCAATAATTATTAAAATACAACTACAGATAATCAGCATGGCAAAAGAATTACCTATTATTTTTTCTGCCCGTTCATCATCGCCTCTACCTCTAGCGATAGAACAAAGTGGTGCTCCACCACCCATACCAAATAAATTAGTAACTGCTGTAACTAACATAATAATAGGAAAAGTAATTCCTAATCCCGTCAAAGCTAAAGTAGAATTTTGTGCCAAATGCCCTATGTACATTCTATCAACAAGACTATATAAAACATTTATCAACTGTGCTATGGTCATAGGAATAGCTAAACTCATAATATTATATGCCATACTATTTTTAGTAAAATCGTTTTGTTTTTCTTGCATATTCCTTCACCTACACCTAATAAATTTATATAAAAAAACAGATAAGACCACTATCTAGTAATCTTATCTGTTTTCATAATTAACCTAGTAATTCTTTGACGATGGTATTAACCATTTTTCCGTCAGCGCGTCCTTTAACTTTAGGCATGAGCTGTCCCATGACTTTACCCATATCTTTAGGAGTTGTTGCATTAGTAACAGCAATTGCTTCTTTAACCAATGCTCTAACTTCTTCTTCTGATAACTGTTCTGGTAAATATGGCATTAAAACGGCAATTTCAGCTTCAGTCTGTGCGACTAAATCTTCACGACCGCCTTTTTTAAATTCATCTATAGAATCTTTACGCATTTTTACTTCTTTGCTAATAAGTGCAATTATATCGTTATCATCAAGTTCTTTTTGACCATCAATTTCAGTCTGACGAATAGCTGAACGAACCATGCGGATAACAGCAAGTTTCTGTTTTCCGTCTTCTTTGGCTTTCATAGCAGCTTTCATGTCGTCCATTAACTGGGCTTTAAGTGACATATGAATTACCTCCGTTTGTGAGCTAATTAAGCTCTGTATCTGCGTTTTCTAGCAGCTTCTGATTTCTTTTTGCGTTTTACGCTTGGTTTTTCATAATGCTCACGTTTTCTAACTTCAGCTAAAGTACCAGCTTTCTGGCAAGTACGTTTAAATCTACGGAGAGCGCTATCAATTGTTTCGTTTTTACCAACTTTGATTTCAGATGACATTTATATTTCCCTCCCCTCCACCTAACACGGGAGTGTTGTACTTAATAATCATACCCAAATATTATACCTTGCTTATAAGTGCATTGTCAACCATAACCTGCAATTATATACAAATTTGATATGATTTTTTTATCAGCCTGGTGGCCATTGCATAGAGCGACCGCCAAGTAAGTGGAAATGAAGGTGCTGAACTGTTTGGCCACCCTCTTCCCCTGTATTTACTACAGTACGGAAGCCGTTTTCTGCAATATTCAATTTTTTAGCAAGCATAGGAATTACTTCACAAGTGATATGTGCTAAAAGTTCTTTATCTTCAGCAGTTGTTGCAAGAAGACTAGCAATGTGTTTTTTAGGGATAACTAATACATGAACAGGAGCTTGTGGCTCTAAATCATTAAAAGCAATGACCATATCATCTTCATATACAGCTTGAGTTGGAATTTCTTTATTTGCTATTTTACAAAAAATACAATCTGACATATAAGGCACCTCCTTTTATAGCTTAATTAGTATAGAATTGACATATATCAAATAAATATTTAACATATACCTCAATTTAAATAAAATCTAAAATAATTCATTTAAATTTTACCTAAACTTTAATACTAACTCTATAACTTTATATATATTCGCTATTGAATTAATAAAATCCTTTTTTATTTAGACAAATTTTAAATTAATTCACCTAAAATACCATCTTTAAATAATTTAACTAATTTTACAAAGCGAATATCCCCAGAAGTTATTTCTCCATCATTTTTAATATATACTCTTATATAATTTGAAGTTAAACCTTCCATACATCCATCTTGTTCTTGTTCAAATAAAACTTCTAATTTGCGACCCAAAAATCTTTGATAAAACTCAGTTGCTGATTGTTCTGCCATCTTTTGCATCAAATGAACTCTTTGTTTTTTCACTGCTTCATCAACTTGATTTGTCATTTTGGCAGCTGGAGTACCTGCTCGTTTAGAATAAGGGAATACATGCATTTTCATAAATCCCATAGATTTAGCAAATTCCAAAGATTTTTGGAATAATTCATCTGTTTCTCCAGGGAAACCGACAATGATATCTGTAGAAATAGCAATATCTGGTACTTCACGGCGAATATTTTCTATCAATCTAGCAAATTCGTCAGTAGTATAATGGCGGTTCATTGCTTTTAAGATTTCATCACTACCTGCTTGTAGTGGTAAATGTAAATGCTTAGTAAAGCGTTTATGAGTCTTCACTAATTCTAATAATCTAGGAGATATTTCAATAGACTCTAAAGAACCTAGTCGCAATCTTTTTAAATTTTCATTAGCTAAACAAATTTCTACAGCATCGCTTAAAGAAATATTTTCACCTTTAAAATCTCTGCCATAAGCACCTAAATGAATACCAGTAAATACTATTTCATGGAAATTTTCTTCTACTAATTGGTCTACTGCTGTTTTTATACTTTCCAATTTACGTGAACGAATAGGCCCTCTAGTATATGGAATAATACAATATGAACAGAAATTACAACAACCATCTTGAATTTTTAAGAAAGCTCTTGTGCGATGTGGTGTACCATAAAGAGGAATATCTTCAAATTCATGCATATGCATAACATCATTTACTTCATTAAATAAACCATCTTCACGAGCTGCTTTTTCCACCAAATCAACTATTTTATCACGCTGTTTAGTACCGATTACTACGCGAACACCTTCAATTTTACTGATTTCATCAGAAGCAATCTGTGCATAGCACCCTGTTACAGCTATGATAGCATTATCATTTAAACGATTTGCTCTGCGAATTAATTGACGAGATTTTCGCTCACCTAAATGAGTAACAGAACAAGTATTTATAATATAAAAATCAGCAGGCTCAGAAAAATCCACTATTTCATAGCCACGATTGCGAAATAGACCTTCCATTATTTCTGTTTCTACTTGATTAACTTTACAACCAAGTGTTGTTAATGCAACTTTTGGCAAAATTTCACTTCCTCAATTAAAATAAAATAAAAAAACTACTAATATAAAATTAGTATAACTAAATTATAGTTTCCCATAAAATAGTTATACTAAACAAAAATCTTTAATATTAAATCTAAATCAAAAATTAATAAATGCCACCTAAATCGCCTTTTTCATACATGACGATAGTAAGTGCTGCAATTGATGCAGTTTCAGCTCGTAAAATACGTTTTCCCATAGATATACTTTTAAATCCAGCATCTTTGCATAATTGCACTTCTTCTGGGGCGAATCCACCTTCAGGGCCAATCAAGATAAGATATTTTTTACTATCTGCTGATTGTAACATTTCTTTAAAACTTTGCTCATCTTCTGCTTCATAGCAAATAAAACGAGCATAATCTGTATAATCTTGTGCTAATTGCTCTAAACTCACAATAGCTTCTACTGTCGGTTTTATTGTTCTACCGCACTGTTTTACTGCTTCATCAGCAATTTTTTGCCATTTTTGTTGACGAGCTAATTTTTTCTTCTCATCATATTTCACTACACAATGACGACTGACTACAGGAACAACACTTGCTGCTCCTAATTCCACCGCTTTTTGTACGATGAATTCCATTTTATCGCCTTTTGGCAAACATTGTGCAACGACTACTTCTATAGGTGCTTCTGTATCAGCATCTTCTATATACTGCAATAATTTTAATTGTACTGTATCGCTAGTACAAGAGATGACTTTTGCTTGTGCTACTTTACTTTCTTTATCAACAATAGTAAAAACTTGCTCAGGTCTTACCCTCATAGCATAAAGAAGATGCTTGGCATCATCGCCTTTAATCGTGATATCTTCACTTAGACATTCATCTATAAATAAACGCCTCATTGCATATCTTCCTTGCGACGGAAAATAATTGCAGCCCAACCAGCTTTTTCATTCATTTTTTCTACCATAAAACCATGTTCTTCAGCAGCTTTAGTAACATCTGCTATACGGTCAGCAATTATACCACTTGTCAAAATAGCACCATGCTGATTTAAATAATTATCTACATCATTAAACATGCGAATAATTATATCTGCTATAATATTAGCTATAATTAAGTCAGCTTTGCCATTCATATTTTTTAATAAATCGCTTTGGAAAATCTTAATATTTTCACATTCATGATTTTTTTCGATATTTTCTCTGGCAACATCAACTGCTACATTATCATAATCAGCAGCCTCGATATCTTTTGCTCCTAATTTGGAAGCAGCAATTGCTAAAATACCACTACCTGTACCAACATCGAAAACTTTCATTTCTGGTTTTACATATTCTTCTAATAATTGAATACACATAGATGTTGTAGCATGTGTACCTGTACCAAATGCCATACCAGGGTCTAATTCAATTACTATATCATTATCTAATGGAGTGTATTCTTCCCAAGATGGCTTTACTACAATTTTTTCACCAATGCGTTCTGGATGGAAAAATTGCTTCCAATTATTAGCCCAATCTTCATCTTGGATTTCACTGCAATTAATCACGCCTGAACCCTTATCTAAAAATTGGCTCATTTCATCAATATGCAAACGCAACTGTTCTAATTTACTTGGTAAATCCTCATCAGTAGGAAGCCATGCTTTCACTGTAACAACTTCTGTTTCTTCAGCAAGCGGTATATCTGTATAATCCCAAGCTCCAGAATGAATATAAGTATTCACAAGTTCTGGGTCTTCAATCAATACACCAGATGCTCCAAGTTCATGAAAAATCTCTGCTACAGCTTCAGTAGCCTCATGTGAAGTTTGAATGCTAATTTCAGCCCATTTCACAGGTAAATTCCTCCTTAAATAAATACTAAATCAAAACACATAAAGATTATTATACGTTTTGCTTTGACAAATGTAAACCATTCATTATAAAAAATATATTTAATTTACATTCTCATTTATTATAAACCTTGCTCTATTAATTTATCAAATTGTTTTATTTCTTTTGCTTGGTCTTTAATGATATTTTTAGCAATTTTTCTTATTTGCGGATTTTTTGTATATGCTAAAATCTGTTTACTAGCTTCTAGCGCACCTTCATGATGATATTTCATTGCCAAAACAAAAGTATAATCTGCTGTTTTTTTATCGCGAGTTCTAGTTACAGCAATCATTTTATTCATCATTTCTGCCATATTTTCTTTTTCTTTAGCCACAAATTCAGTATAAGCTTTTTCACTCAAATTACTATTGCTAAAATCTTCATTAGCTAAAAGCTCATTGAAATCTTCAATTTCTTTTGTCTGTGTCTTTATGATATTACGAGCTATTGCTTTTACTTCTTCATTACTGCCATATTCTAAAATTAATTTTGCAGAATCTATTGCACCTTGATGATGTGGTATCATATTAGCAATAAAATCTTTATCCACATTGCCACTTTGTACAAATTCTTCATTCATCATCGGCATATGCATACTATCTACAATTTCATTATTGATTAATGGGTCAAAATTTAGACGATTTGTCTGCGTATTTATATTCATATCATGATGTCCATGATAATCATGATAATGTGCATTTGCCACACCAAAACTATTTACACTACTAATAATTGACGCACAAGTTATAGCTAAAATTATTTTTTTCATTTTTCCAACCTCTTATCATTTAATATTTCATAGTGAAATTATATGATTTGGCTTTATAATTGTCAATATAACAATAATATTCTTGGAGGTATCTATGCTTAATATTTTACAATTACAAACAAAAGTCTTATCTTCAAAGGAACAAACATTAAATTACATTGAAACTTATCTCAAAAAATTTCTTCATCTTCAGCCTGATATTGTAACCTTACCAGAAATGTTTAACTGCCCTTATGATAATAAATCTTTTCCTTTATATGCTGAATTTGAAGAAGATATTACTTACAAATTTTGTCAAAATCTAGCTAAAAAATATAATATCTATTTAAGTGCAGGCTCTATTCCTGAAAAAGATGCCCAAAACCATTTATTTAATACAGCTTATGTTTTTGATAATAATGGTAATTGCATCGCTAAGCATCAAAAAATGCATTTATTCGATATTGATGTGAACAATGGTCAACGTTTTAAAGAATCAGATACTTTATCTGCTGGAAATAGTATCACTGTTTTCGATACGAAATGGGGCAAAATGGGATTGTGCATTTGTTATGATTTCCGCTTCCCTGAACTCGCTCGATTAATGGTAGATTTAGGAGCAAAAATTATCCTTGTTCCCGCTGCTTTCAATATGACTACAGGCCCACTTCATTGGGAATTATTATTCCAAAGTCGTGCTGTAGATAATCAAGTATTCACCATTGGTACAGCTCCTGCTAGAAATTTAAATGCTTCTTATCATTCTTATGGTCATAGCATTATTGTTTCACCATGGGGAAAAATTTTAAATCAAGCAGATTTTGAAGAAACAGCTTTATTTACAACTATAAATTTAAATGAAATTAATCTCGTTCGTGAACAGATACCACTTTTAAGACATCGTCGTTTAGATATCTATGAATTAACACAAAAATAAAACTTATAAACTTGCACAAAATAAAAAAATAAGTTAAAATATCTCCTTGTTATAAAAATTACCAATTAAAAATAAATATTTAATAGGTAATTAAATATAGGAGGTATTATTATATGTTATTAATTAAAGACCGCTTTCAAGGAGTATTTCTTTGTTTCGTCTTAGCCTTACCTGCTTATTTTTTAGGTAAAGAATTTGAAATCATTGGCGGTCCTGTTTTTGCCATTTTACTTGGTATGCTATTATCAAAATTTGTTCGCGAAAAAGATATCTTAAAAAGTGGTATTACATTCACTTCTAAAAAAATTTTACAATATGCTGTTATTTTATTGGGCTTTGGTCTAAACTTAAGCACTGTCATCGCTGTAGGTGCTACATCTTTGCCAATCATCATTTCTACAATTGCCACTTCATTAATTACAGCCTACATAATTTTTAAATTAATCAATATTCCTGCTAAATCTTCTATCTTAATCGGTGTAGGTTCTTCTATCTGTGGTGGTTCTGCAATCGCTGCAACAGCACCTGTCATTGATGCTAATCATAAAGAAATCGCTCAAGCTATTTCTGTTATTTTCTTATTTAATATCATCGCTGCTTTAATCTTTCCTACTTTAGGTAATTTTTTAGGTTTATCTGATCATGGTTTTGCTATCTTTGCAGGTACTGCAGTCAATGATACTTCTTCTGTTACAGCAGCAGCTTCTTCTTGGGATAGCATGCATAACACTGGTACAGAAGTTTTAGACAGTGCTACTATCGTAAAGCTCACTAGAACACTTGCCATCATTCCTATCACATTAATTTTAGGTTTTTATCAAGCTAAAAAAGCTTCTGGTCAAAACAAAGCTAGTGTAAAATCTGCATTTCCAATGTTTATTTTATATTTTATCATTGCTTCTATTATCACTACTTTCTTAAATTATTTTATGGATAGAAATATTTTTTCTACTGAAATATCTTCTGCTATTTTATCTTTCTTTGCCTTAATGAAATTCTGTAGCAAGTATTTCATTATCATGGCAATGGGAGCTATCGGTCTTCACACAGATATTATTGATTTAATAAAAAATGGTGGTCGTCCTATCATCATGGGATTTTGCTGTTGGGTAGCTATTGCTTGTGTAAGTTTATTAGTTCAACATCTTTTAGGCTTGTGGTAAAAAATAAAATCAAAAAAATTAAGCTAGAATACATCTTTTTAGATATATTCTAGCTTTTTTATTTTTATCTTTAAATCTGTTGTTTTTACAACATACTTTTAATTTAAGGCTAATTATAATAAGTATATCAATTAAATCACAAATAAAATTATTGGAGAGATAATTATGGAAAATAAAATGTTTTGCTTTCAATGTCAAGAAACAGCTCAATGTACAGGCTGTACTTGTGTAGGTGTTTGTGGAAAATCTGCCACTACTGCTACACTGCAAGATTTATTAATTTATGCAACTAAAGGTCTTTGCGAAATCACTACTAAACTTCGTCAAGAAAAACAAGATATCAGTCGTAAATTAAATCAATTCATCTGTGAAAATCTTTTTATCACTATCACTAACGCTAATTTTGATGATAATATTATCAAAAAACGCATCACAGACACTTTAACTTATAAACAAGAACTACTTGCAAAATTACAAAATAAAGATAATTTATCCCCTGTAGCTCTTTGGACTACTAATGATGAAAATACTTACCTAGTAAAAGGTGCTACTATCGGCGTTTTAGCTACTGAAAATGAAGATATTCGCAGTCTTCGCGAATTAATCACTTATGGTTTAAAAGGTATGGCAGCATATAATAAACATGCAAATGCTCTTAGTAAATTCAATGATGAAATTGACGCATTTTTGCAAGCTACTTTAGCTAAAACAATTGATGATAATTTATCTGGAGAAGAATTAACATCTCTTGCTTTAGAAACTGGTGCTTTTGGTGTAAAAGTCATGGCACTTTTAGATGAAGCAAATACTTCTCGCTATGGTAATCCAGAAATCACATCTGTAGATATCGGTGTTCGCAATAATCCAGCAATCTTGATTTCTGGTCATGATTTACGCGATTTAGAAATGCTTCTTGAACAAACTCAAGGAACTGGTGTTGATGTATATACACATAGCGAAATGCTTCCTGCACATTACTATCCATTCTTTAAAAAGTATAAAAACTTCGCAGGTAACTATGGTAATGCTTGGTGGAAACAAAAAGAAGAATTTTTATCCTTCAACGGCCCTATCTTATTGACTACTAACTGCCTCGTACCACCAAAAGCTGAATATAAAGACAGAATTTATACTACAGGTGTTGTTGGCTTTACAGGTTGCAAACATATTTCTGGTGAAATCGGCGAAACTAAAGATTTTTCTGCTATTATTGAACATGCAAAAAAATGCCCACCACCAACACAAATTGAAACAGGCTCTATCATAGGTGGTTTTGCCCATAATCAAGTTTTAGCTCTTGCTGATAAAGTAGTTGAAGCCGTAAAATCTGGTGCTATCAAAAAATTTGTAGTTATGGCAGGCTGTGATGGTCGTCAATTAGCTAGAAATTATTATACTGACTTTGCTAAAGCACTCCCTCAAGATACAGTTATTTTAACTGCTGGCTGTGCAAAATATAAATACAATAAATTAAATCTAGGCGATATCGGTGGTATTCCTCGCGTTTTAGATGCTGGTCAATGTAATGATAGCTATTCACTCGCTTTGATTGCCTTAAAATTAAAAGAAGTATTTGGCTTAGATGATATCAATGAATTACCAATCGCTTATAATATCGCATGGTATGAACAAAAAGCTGTTATCGTTCTTTTAGCACTTCTTTATCTTGGTGTTAAAAATATAAAACTTGGCCCTACACTCCCAGCTTTCTTATCTCCAAATGTAGCTAAAGTTCTTGTGGATAACTTCGGTATTTCTGGTATCAATAGTGTAGAGGAAGATATTAAATCTCTTATCTAAAACTTAAAACACAACAAAAAAGACGGTATTAAAACCGTCTTTTTTTATTTTCTTTATTTTTTCATATTTAAATATTTTTCTCTCAAAGCTATTTTTCGTTGCATGGCCTTAACAAATTCTTTTGCTCGAGAAAAATCTTCTTCATTAGGATGCATTGAAGCTTTTTGCCAACGTTCAAGATTACGAGGTGTCGCTGCATGAGGATCATTTTTATCAGCATTTTTACGTCTTTCCAGCATTGCTGGATTTATTTTTCCTTGGCTGGCAAAAGTTCCCAATACTTTGCAATTTTCTCCTAAATAACTAGCAGCTCTAGCAAAAGCAGTTATAGAATGTTCACTATTTAATTCTGCCCCTTGTGTTTGAAATAAAATTACTGTTTTATTATTTAATTTTTTCAATAATTCCTGTACCATTTTATCTGGTTCGCCACGAGTAAGCCAATATCCTACAGCAATATTATCATAATCCTCAAGATTAAATTCATCTCGTATAGCAAAAATATTTGCCATATCTTCACCAAAACCATCATAAATAGCCTCTGCTATTTGTTTTGTATTTCCAGTTACACTAGAATAAACTATCAACCATTTTTTCATTATACACACTCTTTTCTTATAAATTAATTATTATTATAAATAAAAAAGATATAAATTCTGTTGTTTTTACAACTAATCAAACAAAAATAAAAAGGGATTAAGCATAAAGCCAATCCCTTAAATATAATTCCATTATTAATATTATTAAAATTCAATTTGTAATTTAAATTCAGTTTCCTGTTTTTCTTCTTTTGCCCAAGTATTTAACATATTAATCATAGCAATAAAAGAAGAAGCTGAAATATCTTCAATGATATTCTGATTTTCTTTAGAACGTCCACCTACATACTCTAAGCTAATGCTACTAGATAATCTTTCATCTGTTTCTTTAAGTAAAGTATTAATCACTGCATTTAAAGTTGCTTCATTAATTACTTCATAATCGCTCAAATCATTATTGCAAAAAATAGTTGTTAAATTAAAGAAACCTTTTTCTCTGTCGCTGATAGGTATAGCAAAATATCTATTTTCGTATTTTTTATTATAAGGCACATCGTAACTATGTTCATAATCCCTTACTTCATACTTACCTACTAAATAAGCAGTAGGCTTACTTTGCTCGTCTTTCACAACTTTTACCAATTCTTTAAAAGCTACTCTAAAAGTATTTTCTTTAAACCCTTGTTTATTAATATAGAGATAAACTTTCATTTAGTGCCAGGCCTCTTTTCTCCTCAAATTTCTATTAATAATAATACCATTATATTTATAAAACGTCTATTTAAATGAAAATTCAATAAAATTTTAATTTTTAATAATTATATTTAAACAAAAAAAAGGATATTCTTTTTAAAGAATATCCTTTTTATAACTTTCACATCAATTATTTATTATCTTTACCCCAAGTACGTTCAAGTTCTCTAACAATTTCAGCATGTTTTTCTTCTGTTAATTTAACTTTAGCTTTGTAAATGAATGTTGCAATGATGAGTAAGATAAATGGAATTGCAAACATGATAATTTGGAAGTTGAGTAAATCATCAGGAGTTATGCTTTCTGCTGTAACTTTATTACCAGACATACCAACCCAAACAGCTGTGAAGCCTACTATAGCAGATGTGATAGCACCGCCTAATTTATCAATTAAAGGACGTACACAAAGTACGAGTGCTTCATCACGATGACCAAGTTTTAATTGACCATATTCAACAGTATCTGTGATTGTCATTAATACAACAAGGAAGATAAGTGGCTGTGGTAATGCAAATAAACCAGCACCAAGTAATGTTAAATATACATTTTGACCTGCAAAGTAGTAAATAACTACTGCAATTAACATAATAGCGATAGAATAGAAGAATAAATTACGTCTGCTGAATTTTTTAGTTAATGATGGGAATAAAGCAACTGCCATTAAACCAATGATAACGTTGATTACACCTAAGAAGGAGAACTGAGAAGAATCACCTAATACATAAATGAAATAGTAAAGGTTGAAGTTATTGATAAGGTTTTGACCTAAACCAAAGATAAGATAAGCAAATGCAATCCATAAGAGCTGGTCATTTTTCATTAATACAGAGAAAACTTGTCCAAAAGATGTATCTGTTTTGTTTTCACGAAGAGCAGAGTCATGTTCTTTTGTACCAATACCAAGAATAATAGCACCTACAGTAGCAATTAAACCACCAATTGCAGCAAATGCGAACCAACCTGTAGCATCACCTGCACCACCATTGCTATTTTCAGAGAAAGCTAAAACAATTGGAATAACAATGATAGTTACGAGTTGACCACCGAATACAGAACCAATACGTGCATAAGTAGCTGTAATTTCACGTTCACGAGAATCAAAAGAAAGTGCTGGTATCATGGACCAAATAGCAACGTCTTTTGCTGAATAGAAAATATCCATAATTATATATAAGATAGCGAAAACAATTAAGTACATTATAGGGCTTGTTTCAGCTAAACCGCCAATATCTGTGAATAAGATAGCTAAAGTAACTGCGGCAATAACTGCACCAGAAAGAACCCAAGGTTTAAATTTACCCCATCTAGTTTTTGTTTTATCGATAGTATTCCCAATGAATGGGTCAATGAAAAGTTCCGCAACACGAATAACAAGAATAACTGTTGTTACAAGACCTATCATATATTCATTATAACTTGTATCATCTGTATTAAATAAATTACTTGTTACGAAAATCATAAAATAAGTACCAATCATTGCATAGAAAAAGTCATGCCCAAAGGTACCGCACGCATATGCCACACGTGATAAAAATCTTGACATATAAAGGCCTCCCATTATGTTATTAAAAATTTAATGACTACACTAAAATTATTTAACTGTGTTAATATATTCGATGATAGCATCAGCTATTTTATCTAAAGAAGCATTGCTAGTATTTACAATTAAATCATAGTTAGAAGCTTCGCCCCATTTTTTACCTGTGTAATAATTGTAATATCTAGCTCTTTTTTCGTTTTCTGCGTCCAATTCTTTTAAAGTTTTACCTTCGTAAACTTCTTTACCTCTTTTTTCTCTATATTCATCATTTGCACAAACAAAGATAGAGAAATGATTTGGCATATCTTCTAATACATAATCAGCGCAACGACCTAAGATAACACATGGTCCATCATTAGCAAGTTTTCTTACTACACTAGCTTCAGATAAGAACATGCCTCTACTAGATTCACCCATGCGAGTACCAAAAGAATGGAATGGCATGAATGTCAATGTCAATGGATGAACAGTATTTTCTAAATCCAATAAATCTTGTTCAGATAAATCATTAATACCTAATTTAGCTGCTGCGATATGTACAATTTGTCTATCGTACAATTTTACATTTAATTTTTTAGCTAAAATTTCAGCTAATTCACGACCACCGCAACCATACTGTCTACTTATTGTAATTACTGTATTTGAGTTCACATTAAATCCCTCTCTTTAATATTAAAATATAATAAATAAGAAAATGCTCAACTTATCAAATATATAATAATAAATAAAAGTATATGATTTTTTCGAAAATTTTTATTTCGAAAACGTTTACAATTAACCTGAAATGTACATTTCTATCTAAAAGCTTTGTTATTATTATATTTTATATCGTTACCAATAGCAATGTTTTATGTTGCTAAAATTTGTTTAAATGTTGTATATTATGTAAAATTATAAAAAAAGAACTGTACTAAAATTTAGTACAGTTCTTTTATCTTCATATTTATATATTATTTACTGATATCTTTCCAAGTACGTTCAAGTTCTTTAACGATTTCAGCATGTTTTTCTTCAGTAAGAGTAACTTTTGTTTTGTAAAGTAATGTTGCGATGAGCATGAATACGATTGGCACAGCAAACATGATTAATTCGAACATCATTTTATTGCTATCAGTAATGCTATCAGCTGTAGCTTTACCAGACATACCAACCCAAACAGCTGTGAAACCAACGATAGCACTTGTTACAGCACCGGATAATTTGTTAACTAATGGTCTGATGGAAAGAATAAGGGATTCATCACGGTGACCAATTTTTAACTGACCATATTCAACAGTATCTGTGATTGTCATTAATACTACTAAGAATATAAGTGGCTGTGGTAAGTTGAATAAACCAGCTGCGATTAATACTAATACAGAGTTTGTACCAGCGAAAGCATAGATGATCAATGCAATGATCATGATTACGACAGAATAGAAGAATAAGTTTCTTCTTTTGAATTTAGTTGTTAATATAGGGAATAAAGCAACTGCTAATAAACCAATGATAACGTTGATAATACCTAAGAAGGATAAATAAGTGGAATCACCTAAAATGTAAGCGAAATAGTACATCTGAAAGGAGTTTACTAAGTCCTGACCGAAGCAGAAGATAAGGAATGTAATAGCGATCCACATTAACTGGTCATTTTTACCTAAGATAGAGAATACTTCTTTGAAAGTTGTTTCTTTTTTGTTTTCACGAAGAGCGGAAGCTTGTTCTTTTGTACCAAGACCAAGGATAACAGCACCTAATAAGGATACACCGCCACCGATTAAAGCAAAAGCTAACCAACCATTAGCATCACCAACACCGCCGTTAGCGTCTTTGGAGAAGAATAATACGATAGGAATAACCATTACTGTTACGAGCTGAGCACCAAATACGGAACCAATACGAGCAAATGTTGCTGTAATTTCACGTTCTTTAGAGTCGAAGGACATTGCTGGAACCATAGACCAAATAGCAACGTCTTTTGCTGAATAGAAGATATCCATTACTAAGTATAAAATAGCAAAGATAATTAAGTAGAGTAATGGATTAGATGTTGTTAAACCACCTAAGTCAGTGAACAAAATTGCTAAGCTTAAAGCTGCTACGAAACCACCAACAATAACCCATGGTTTAAATCTACCCCATCTAGTGTTTGTTTTATCGATAGTGTTACCAATGAATGGGTCAATGAAAAGTTCTGCTACACGAATTACAAGGATTACTGTCATGATGATACCGATCATATATTCATTATGACTTGGATCTTCTGTGTTGAAAAGATTACTTGTGATGAACATGATAAAGTATGTGCTAACCATCATATAGAAGATATCATGTCCGAAAGTACCACAAGCATATGATATGCGTTGCATAAGTTTATTACCATTATTACCTGACATTTATAAGTCCTCCTAAATAAAATTATAAATATTTAATAAAAAAATTATTAACAAAACTTATGTAGATAACAGCATCTATGCTGTTACCCTTCTATATTCTTTAGTTCTTTTATTCTTGAACTTTATTAATATATTCAATGATAGCATCTGCTATTTTGTCTAAAGATGCATTGCTAGTATTTACAATTAAATCATAGTTAGAAGCTTCGCCCCATTTTTTACCTGTATAATAATTGTAGTATCTAGCTCTTTTTTCATTTTCTTCGTTTAATTCTTTTAAAGTTTTACCTTCGTAAACTTCTTTACCTCTTTTTTCTCTATATTCATCGTCTGCACAAACGAAAATGGAGAAATGATTTGGCATATCTTCTAATACATAATCAGCACAACGACCTAAGATAACACATGCTCCATCGTTAGCAAGTTTTCTTACTACACTAGCTTCAGATAAGAACATACCTCTGCTGGATTCGCCCATGCGAGTACCGAAAGAATGGAATGGCATGAATGTCAATGTCAATGGATGAACAGTATTTTCTAATTCTAATAAATCCTGTTCAGATAAATCATTGATACCTAATTTAGCTGCTGCTATATGAACAATTTGTCTATCATATAACTTTACATTTAGCTTTTTAGCTAAAATTTTAGCTAATTCACGACCACCGCAACCATACTGTCTACTAACCGTGATTACTGTGTTTTCCTTCATTAAAAATCACCTACTCATTTATTTTATTATCAATATGAAATTGATAACGAGTTAATATTTCAAAATACCATATTTTTTATTTATAAATGCAATATTATATCAATAAATAAAACCATATGATTTTTTAGAAAATTCAATTTCATAAAATTGAAAATGGAAAACGTTTACACGTTTTGTCAAAATACGAACTTATTTTATACATATCTTAAAGTTCTCGAACAAATGTTTGTTTTTATTTTTACAAATTTTCATTTAACTCAGCTTCATTATATTATTCTCATCACTTAAAGTCAATATATATTTCTCAAAAAATTTTATATAACAAGCTAGAATTTAATAAAAATCTCAACATAAATACAAAAAACAAACGTTTACATCAACAAATTTACAATCTTGTTATGGTTTAATTATACCCATCTCCCTATATAAAGTCAATATACAATTTTCAAAAAATTATATAAAAAATTAAAATTAATTACAAAAAAGATATGGTTCTAATATCGCTACTAGAACCATATCTTCTTATACTTTTTTCTTCCATTTGCAAAAATAATTTTCTACTAAGTCCAAAAAACCAAACAAAAATAGACCTATTAAACTTAAAACTACAATACCTGCGTACATATCTAGATAATTTACACGAAGCCACGAATCCATTATAAAATATCCCATACCATATTTAGTGCCAAATGTCTCTGTAAAAAACAATACTGATATAGCTGTCCCCATTGCTACACGTAAAGATGTAATAAAATTTGGTAATACATCTGGCCATAGTATATTTAAGAAAATTTGTCTAAAAGATGCACCTAAACTATATAAAGGAAAAAACATTTCTTTTGGTATAGTTTTTATACTATCGCGAATAGCAACTAACACTTGAAAAATCACAATCAAAAATATCATAATAACTTTTGGTAATTCTCCAATACCAGCTAAAAGCATCAAGATAGGCAATAATGCAATCTTAGGAATAGGATATGTCAGATAAACAATAGGAGCTAAAATCTTATCACATTTTTTATAATATCCCATCATCACTGCTATTGGTACACCAGTTATTATAGCTAAAAATACTCCTGCTATAATTCGCCAAAGACTATATAGTGCATGAATAGCTATTGTTTGTGTAAAAATATTGCCCAATCTTTCCATTACCAAAACAGGCGAAGGAATAATTGGCAAATGTACGATTATAGATATAACATACCATAAAATAAGCAATAATATCATTGCAGGTAAATAAAAATGCCATGATTTATCTTTCATTTTTACTACCTGCTTTCTTTAAATAATTTCTTATTTCTTTACTTAGTGAACTAAAGATTTCTCTATCACGAAAATTCTTATCACTAAATAAAGGATTATCGATTATTTTATAGATACCTCCAGGTGCACTAGTCATCACTATTATTTTTTGCCCTAAATATAAAGCTTCTTCTACATAATGCGTAACTAATATAGTAGAAACTTTCTGCTTCTGCCATAAATCAATGAATACATCTTGCATTTCTTCCCTTGTAATAGCATCTAAAGCAGAAAAAGGTTCATCCATTAATAATAAATCAGCTTTTAAAGCAAAAGCCCTAGCTAAACTTACGCGTTGTTGTTGACCACCACTTAAATTATTAGGATAACGATTTAGTAAATTACTTAATCCTAAATTATCTACTAAATTTCGAGGCAAACCTTGTTTAGCTTCTTTTTTTATTTTTAAACCTAATAAAATATTTTCTTTTACAGTAAGCCATGGCAATAATCCATAATTTTGAGGAATAAAACCTATAGTTTGTTTTTTAGGGGAAGGATTTTCTCCATTTATTTGCACTAAACCCTGATAATTTTTTTGTAGTCCTGCCAAAACATTCAATAAGGTAGATTTCCCACAACCAGAAGGGCCAATCACTGCACAAGTTATCCCTGTTGGCAAATTTAAATTAATATCTTCTAATATATTTGTATCATCATATCTTACATAAAGTCTATCTACGGTAATCATTTCGTTAAAATATCACTTACTATATCTTCATAATTATATTTTTCAGTTACTAATTCTTTTTTATTGAGCCAATTTATAGATTTATCCCAATCAGATTTTTCTGGTAATGCAGCTTTCATATATTTTGGCATAACTAAAGCATCTTTAGTTGCTGGTGGTAATCCTGCTGTTTCAATAACTAAATCCATGTATTCTTCTTGAGGAGTAGAATTTAGATATTCTATAGCTTTATCATAAGCTCTATACATAGCTTTTATAGCTTCTTTTTTATTTTCTACGCTATCATTTGTAAATACCATTACGCCTGGATTTATTTTCATAGCTTCAGAAGAATTTACTAAATAACTGCCATTTTTTATAGCGATACTGCCCATAGGTTCAGGAAGTACTGCACCATCTAATTTACCATTTTGTAACATTTCTAATCTTGTAGGTATCTGTGGAATTACTGTTTTATTGATATCTGCTTCAGTCATATTGTTTTGTGCAAGCATTTCATCTAAAACAAATTCAATAATAGTATTTTTAGATACGGATATATTCTGACCTTTCATTTCCGCTAAAGATTTAGCAGTATTGCCAGTACCTGCAATCAAACAGTAATTGCCATTAGTAGAAGAAGTTATTTTTACATCAAATCCTCCAGCTTTAGCAAATCCTGCTGCTAACATATCAGATACGCCACCATCTAAATTGCCACTTTGAAGGGCACTTTCTCTATCCATAGCACTTTTAAAATACTGTAACTCTACGTCTACACCTTCTTCTTTAAAATAACCTTTTTCTTGAGCAATAATAAATGGTATGGAATCAATGTCTGGCATTAATCCAATTTTTAAAGTTTCTGTTTTTGTATTATCTGCTACTTCTTTTTCATCTGTAGTTGAACCACAAGCTATGCATAGCATGGATAAAATACAAATTGCTACTAATAATAATTTTTTCAAAACATTCATTCCTTTCTTATATAATGTATTCCTATGCTTAACTATTTAATTAATCCTTTTATATCATATAAAAAAAACTTAATTCATGCAATAAAAAACTGACGCTAATAAATAGCGTCAGTTTTATTTTATCAGCACGAAAAATTATTTACCTGCTAATTTTTTATATCCTTCAAGACGTTCTTTTGCATCTTTTTCTGTTTTTGCAAATAATTCATCTGCAATTTCAGGGAATGCACGTTTTAAGGATGTATAACGAACTTCACCTTGAATAAATTCTTGGAAGTTTCCTGTTGGTTCTTTAGAGTCTAAGCTAAATGGATTTTTATCTGTGCCACGTAATTCAGGATTATAACGATAAGTAGCCCAGTAACCAGCTTCAACAGCACGTTTAGTTTCAAGTTGGCTCTTGCCCATACCTGCACGTAAACCATGGTTGATACATGGAGCATATGCAATGATAAGAGATGGTCCTTTATAAGCTTCTGCTTCAGCAATAGCTTTTAAAGTTTGGTTTTTATCGTAACCCATAGCAATCTGTGCTACATATACATAGCCATAGCTCATTGCCATCATGCCGATATCTTTTTTCTTAGTACGTTTACCAGTAGCGGCAAATTGAGCAATAGCAGCAGCTGGAGTAGCTTTAGAGGACTGTCCACCAGTATTTGAGTAAACTTCTGTATCGAGAATTAATACGTTAACATCTTCACCAGAAGCAAGTACATGGTCAAGACCGCCATAACCGATATCATAACCCCAACCGTCGCCACCAATGATCCATTGGGAACGTTTTACAAAGAAATCTTTTTTATCATAGATTTCATTTAAGAGTGCATTATCGCCTTTTTCTGCTTCAAGAAGTTCAGTCAATTTTTCAGCACGTTCACGGCTGCCTTCACCTTCATTGATGTTAGCTTGCCAATCAGCAAATGTAGCTTTGAGTTCATCACTACCAAGACCTTCTTCTAAAGCTTGAGTGATTTTTGAAGATAATGTTTCACGAACAGCTTTTGTTCCAAGGAACATACCTAAACCATATTCTGCGTTATCTTCAAATAAGGAGTTAGCCCAAGCAGGACCTTGTCCTTTATGGTTTTTAGTGTATGGCATAGATGGTGCAGAACCGCCCCAAATAGAAGAACAGCCTGTAGCATTAGCTACCATCATGCGATCACCAAAGAGCTGAGTAATGAGTTTTACATATGGAGTTTCACCACAACCAGCACAAGCACCGGAGAATTCTAAGAGTGGTTGTTCGAACTGACTACCTTTGAGAGTAGTTTTCTTCATAGGATTTTTCTTAGGTGCAACTTTTGTAGCATCAACAGCATAATCAAATTCAGCTTGTTTTGCAAGTTGAGTTGCAATAGGTTTCATAGCAAGAGCAGAACCTTTTGGAGCTGGACAAATATCAGCACAGTTACCGCAACCTGCACAATCTTTTGCAGAAATAGTGATTGCAAAATTTAAGCCTTTAGCACCAAGAGCTGGTTTGGATTTCATTGTTTCTGGAGCATTAGCTACTTCTTCATCTGTCATAAGTACTGGACGAATTGCAGCATGTGGACATACGAAGGAGCATTGGTTACACTGAATACATTTATCAATATCCCATTCTGGAACATTAATAGCAATACCGCGTTTTTCATAAGCAGCAGTACCTACTGGGAATGTACCATCTTCAATACCTTTGAAAGCACTTACAGGAAGTTTATCGCCTTCTTGACGGTTCATTGGATTTTGGATATTTTTAATGAAATCAGGAATATTAGCATTTGCATCATCAGCATCTTTAGCATCTTTCCAAGAAGCTGGAACTTCTACTTTATGAAGAGCTTCGATACCTTTGTCGATAGCGCCATTATTCATATCAACGATATGTTGACCTTTTTTACCATAAGAAGTAACAACTGCATCTTTAAGATATTTAACAGCTTCATCAATAGGAATGATATTTGCAAGTTTAAAGAATGCAGACTGCATAACCATGTTAAAGCGACCGCCAAGACCGAGTTCTTGAGCAATTTTAACAGCATTTACAGTGTAGAAGTTAATATTGTTTTCTGCAATATAACGTTTCATATATGCAGGGAGTTTTTCTGTTAATTCTTCATCAGTCCAAAGTGTATTTAATAAGAATGTACCATTTGGTTTTAAACCAGCAAGTAAATCATATTTATCTACATAAGACTGTTGAGAACAGGAAATGAAGTTTGCTTTATTGATGAGATATGGAGACATAATTGTTTTTTTACCAAAACGCAAGTGAGACATTGTTACCCCACCAGATTTTTTGGAGTCATATGCAAAATATGCCTGTGCATACATATCTGTTTTATCGCCGATGATTTTAACAGCACTTTTATTTGCACCTACAGTACCATCAGAACCTAAGCCCCAGAATTTGCAAGCAGTTGTTCCTTCTGGTGTAAGGTCGATATCTTCATGATATTCTGGTAAAGAAGTGAAAGAAACATCATCATTGATACCAATAGTAAAGCCATTTTTAGGATCATCTTTTTTGAGTTCATTATAAACTGCAAAGATTTGATCTGGAGTAACATCTTTACCACCAAGACCATAACGACCACCAACGATTGTTGGACGTAAATCGCTATTATAAAGAGCGGACTGAATTTCAAGATATAAAGGTTCGCCGATAGAACCAGCTTCTTTTGTACGGTCCATAACAGCAATTTTCTTAACAGTTTTTGGAAGTGCATTTAAGAAATGTTTTACAGAGAATGGTCTGTAAAGGTGAATGGATACAACACCGACTTTTTCGCCTTTTGCATTCAAGTAATCAACAACTTCCATAGCTGTATCACATAAAGAGCCCATAGCAATGATTACACGATCAGCATTTGGATCACCATAATAGTTGAATAATTGATAATTACGGCCTGTTAATTTATTGATTTCAGCCATAGCATCTTCAACCATCTGTGGAACAGCTTCATAATAAGGATTTGCAGATTCTTGACCTTGGAAATAAATATCAGGGTTTTGGCTAGTACCACGAATTACTGGATGATCTGGATTTAAAGCATTATGACGGAATTTATTTACAGCTTCCCAATCAAGCATTTTGCCTAAATCTTCATAATCTAAAACTTCGATTTTTTGAATTTCATGAGAAGTTCTAAAACCATCAAAGAAGTTTACAAATGGTACACGGCTTTTGATAGCTACAAGGTGAGCAATAGCACTTAAGTCCATAACTTCTTGAACACTAGCTTCAGCAAGCATAGCGCAACCAGTTTGACGAACTGCCATAACATCACGTTGATCACCAAAAATATTAAGAGAAGATGTTGCAAGAGCACGAGCACTTACATGGAATACACCTGGGAGCAATTCACCAGCAATCTTATACATATTAGGAATCATTAATAAAAGACCCTGAGAAGCAGTATAAGTAGTAGTTAATGCACCAGCCTGGAGAGAACCATGTACTGTACCAGCAGCACCTGCTTCAGATTGCATTTCTACAACACGTACTTTTTGACCGAAAAGGTTTTTCTTACCTTTTGCTGCCATTTCATCTACAACTTCTGCCATTGGAGATGATGGAGTAATTGGATAAATAGCTGCTACATCTGTAAATGCATAAGATATATACGCCGCAGCAGTATTACCATCCATAGTTTTCATATGTTTGCTCATATTTTCAAATAAGCTCCCTTCTATATATATATACCCTTTTATAGGCATTTTAAACTATAACACATATTTATGATACAACTTTTTATAATATTTTTCAACTATGAATATACCTTTTATATCTATAATTTATCAGTGGTAAATCCATACTCATATAGAAAATTTTATAAACTATTATCATCTATAAGTTTCAATTCTTCACTAGAAAACGCTATATTGTTCATTGCTTCCAAATTCATTAAAATCTGTTCTGGCTTTGATGCACCTATCAAAACACTTGTAACTATGTTATCTTTTAAAATCCAAGCCAATGCCATCTGAGCTAAAGTTTGACCACGCTGTTTTGCTATTTCATTTAAATTAGCAATCTGTGTTAATTTTTTTTCTGTCAAAATTTCAGCTTTCAAAAATCTTCCATCAGTTTTTATACGACTATCTTCAGGAATACCTTTCAAATATCTATCTGTCAATAATCCTTGTGCTAATGGGCTAAAAGCTATAATACCTTTATTTAATTTATGTGCCATTTCCTTCAAGCCATTATTCTCAATAGTTCTATCGAAAATAGAATAACGATTTTGATTGATGATAAATGGACAATGCATTTGAGTTAAAATCTCACTAGCTTTTGCTAAAGTTTCACCATCATAATTTGATAAACCTACATATAAAGCTTTTCCACTTTGTACTATTTGATTTAATGCTCCCATAGTTTCTTCAAGTGGAGTGTCTTTATCCATGCGATGATGATAAAAAATATCTACATACTCAAGACCCATGCGTTTTAAACTTTGGTCTAAACTAGCAATCAAATATTTTCTACTGCCCCAGTTGCCATAAGGGCCTTCCCACATATCATAGCCAGCTTTTGTACTGATTAATAATTCATCACGGTATTTTTTCAAATCTTGTTTTAAAATTCTACCAAAATTTATTTCTGCACTGCCATAAGGAGGGCCATAATTATTTGCCAAATCAAAATGAGTTATGCCATTATCAAAAGCAGTGAAACAAAGTTTTTGCATGGTTTTGAAATCATTATTATCACCAAAATTATGCCAAAGACCTAAAGATACTCTTGGCAATTTCAAACCGCTTTTACCACATCTAGCATATTCTAACTTATTATATCTGTCTTTATCTGCTATATACATGAAAAACGCCCCTTTACTTTTAGTCAATATCTTTTTTATAATTATCATAATACTAATTCAAGTACGCTTTAAGTCAAGATATTACTATGATAAAGGGGCTTTATTATGGATAAACAATATTCAATTCGTGAAGTATCAGCCAAATTCAATCTGCCAGCTTCCACGCTTCGCTATTATGAAGAAGTAGGCATTTTAACTGATATTCCTCGTAATTCATCAGGCAAACGCATTTATTTAGAAAAACATATCAATCGTTTAAAAATTATCTGCTGTTTTAAAAATACTGGTATGAGTATCGCTCAACTACAAGAATTTTTTCAATATGAACAGCAAGAGCCTTCACATATTGATGATATTTTAAAATTATTGACCAATCAAAAAAATCATATTCTAGCACAATTAGCAAAAATGCAACACGATTATAAGCATATTCAAAAAAAATTAGCTTATTATCAAGCTATGAAAACAGCTGTGGATAATCATACTGCTCTACCTAATTGGCAAGATTATAAATGCGATAATTGAAATATAAGCTATAATAATTTAACTAGAAATTTTTCCTTAAATTATTATAGCTTTTTTATTTATAATTTAACTTTCATAGTTTCAGGATTGCACAGTTGCATAGGTGTGCCTTCTTTTACTATATTAAAACCTAATTTTTGATAAAAACTAACATTTTTCTTTTCATCAGGCATCAATTCAATATAAAGATAATCTTTATATTTATTTTTTATCATCTTTACTAAATTGCTGGCAATACCTCTACCTTGATATTTAGGATTTACCAATACATAATGAATATATGCTGTAAGTATGCCATCATCTAAAGCTCTAGCTAAGCCTACTAATTTATTATTCTCCCATGCAGTGAATACCGTTGGTAAATTAATTAATGCTGTATATAATTTATCAGGATTACTAGCTGATAATTGCTAATCAACAGATAAAAATAATTCTAATATATTTTCTTTCGTAAAATCTTTTTCATCTTTATAAATGATTTCCATAAAATCAAAATCCTTACATCATTCTTTAACTAAAAATTTTTGTACAGCACTGCCATTTAAATAATTACATAGACGACCTTGATAAAGATTTTTTTCTTCCATTTCTTTTACAATTTCATCACGAATTTTCCACCAGCCTGTCTGCCAATTACTAAATAAAGTATTTTCAGCTGGTGCTCTACCGATTAATCGCTGTAAAACAATATTTGGAGATAAATGTTCTAAGAAATCAATTACTCTTTGTTTATAATGTTCACAAGAAATAATTTCAAATTCTTTATTTTCATATTGCTGAGCCATTTTTGTATTTTTTACGATATAAAGTGCATGTAATTTCACCTGGTCAACGCCGAGTGCAGAAATCACTCTAGCAGTTTCAATCATATCTTTATCATCATCCCATGGTAAATCTAAAATTACATGAGTACAACACAATAAACCATAACGCTTTATACGTAATACTGCATCAATATATTCTGCCAAACCATGACCGCGATTTATTTTTTCTAAAGTCTTATAATTTATCGTTTGTAAACCTAATTCTACACAAATATCAATATTTTTTTCTTTAGCAATTCTAGCTAAGATTTCTAAATAAACATCATTTATGCAATCTGGTCTTGTCGCTATATAAATAGCCACTATATCATCACTAGCACATGCTTCTAATACATATTTTTCTAATTGCTCTGGTGGCATATACGTATTACTGAAATTTTGAAAATACGGTATGAATTTTTTCGCCTTATACTTAGGCACTATATGAGCCTTATTCATGCGAATTTGCTCTGTTACAGATAATTCTGGTGGCAAATTTTCATAACCTGCACCGATACTACCGCAAAAAGTACAGCCAAATTTTCCACATGAACCATCACGATTAGGGCAAGTAAGCGGTAAACCTATAGGCAATTTATAAACTTTCTCGCCATAACGCTGTTTTAAATAATCGGAAAAAGCATAATATATCATTATAAATTTATATCTCCTTGTTTTATTTCTTGATAAAATACTCCACCATCTTCATAGGCAAAAATCATTGCATTTTCTTTTGCTTTTATTTGACATGATTTCGCTTCATTCATATCATAGGCAAAAACTTCTATCGAAAATTTCTTTTTCAAATCGCGCCATGATTTAAATTGATAATTATTAATATAAGCTAATGCTTTCTCACTCATATAGAAATCATCTGTTACTTTTTTATCTACTTCTTTCCATGGCAACATATCTATTTTTATCTTACCTTTATCTGTCAATAAAGCGTCGAATTTCAATACATTATAAATATATTCTTTATCTTTTATTTTAGAATTTTGCTTAATAAAATCATATAAAAATACATATAAATTCTTAGGAGCATGTGGTGCTAAATGCAATTTTTTAGCTTGCCAATATTGAGCAAAATCAGCAAAAAATGTGTAGGCATCTTGATTGTACTGTTTAATTAAATTAATAATCGTATATTTAAAACGGCCAGCATTATAATACAGTTCCAATACATCTACAAAAATCTGTAATTTTCGCATAGTGGCATAATCCATATATTTATTGCTTATTACTTGATATGGTGCTTGTGGCATATATACATAATCATGTTCTTGTATTAAATCATTCATTGCTGCACCTTTTAATAATTTTAAAAAGCCCACTTGAAGCATATCAGCTTGCAATAAATACACATCATTAAAAGATTTTGCAAAAGAAGTAATATCTTCATAAGGAAGACCAATAATCAAATCCACATGCAGATGAATATTTCCATAAGCCATGATAGATTTTATATTATTTGTCATTTCTTCCCATGGATTTGCTCTACTTATCTGACCTAGAGTTTTTAAATTCGTAGATTGAATACCTATTTCAAACTGTACTCTACCCTTTGGCATTTTCTTAAGTACAGCCTTGATTTCATCATCAATATGGTGAGCTACTATTTCAAAATGGAAATTAGTCCTGCAATCTTGTTTAGCAATAAATTCCAAAATCGGTAAATAATGCTTTTTATCTGCATTAAAAGTTCTATCTACAAATTTTACCTGACGAACATTATGTTTAATAAAATAACTTAGTTCGGCAAAAACTTTATCTAAAGAGCGATATCTTACGCCTTTAGTCGCACAAGATAGGCAATATTTACAAGAATAAGGACAACCTCTTGAACTTTCATAATAAATTATCTTATCCTTTAAATTTTCGATATCATTATCATCATAAGGGAAAATTATTTCATCTAAATCACTTACTGTAACTGCAATATTCTCATCAATAGTATCATCACTATTTCTCTTTGCTATGCCAGCAATTTTTATTTCTTCATTATTTTTTTCATCTAATAAAGCCTGCAATAAATCATGAAAAGCTTTTTCACCTTCGCCACGCACTACAAAATCCACCATAGGAAAATCCTGCATAAATTCTTTTGTAGCATATGAAACTTCTGGCCCGCCACAGATAATCTTACAATTTGGCAATAATCTATGCACAAGTGGCAATAATTGTTTCACTAATTCAATATTCCAGATATAACAAGAAATTCCCAATATATCTGGTCTAGCATCAAATATCTGATTAGCAATATCAATTAAATGATTATTTATAGATACTTCTAGCATCTCTATATCACAAGATAAATCTTGACAATTTTTGTATATATAGCGAATTGCTAATGACGAATGTATATATTTTGCATTTATCGCTGTCAATAAAACTTTCATAAAAAACTCCTCTTATCTCTAATTTTTATCATTTTCATTAAAAAACACAATATCCTAAAATAATACTTATATTATTATATATGTACAATGTATTTTTAGCAAAAACTAATGCAAGCTACTACTATTAATGATATAATAACACTGTTACAATAATTTAGTAACTCTATAAAATTAATAAGGGGAAGTATAAATGAAACTCGTTATAACTGTTATCGGAAAAGACCGTGTAGGCATTATTGCCACTGTAAGTAATGTTCTTGCTGAAAACAAAGTAAATATTATCAGCATCAACCAAAATATTATGAATGGCTTTTTCAATATGGTTCTAATTGCTGAAATGACTGACAAAAACATTAAATTACAGGATTTACAAAAACTCCTCAAAGAAAAAGGTGCTCAGCTTAACGTAGATATCAAAGCTCAACATGAAGATATCTTCAATGCTATGCATACAATCGGCTAATTTTAAATATTCTTTATTAATTAACTAAAGAATTTAGGAGGAACTTTTGTGATTACTATTAATGATATTTTAGAAACTAATCGTATGATAACAGAAAATAAATTAGATGTTCGTACGATTACATTAGGACTTAGTCTTCGTGATTGTGCTCACCCTAATTTAAAACAATTTTGTGATAATGTTTATGACAAAATCACAAAATCTGGTGAATTCTTAGTAAAAACCGGTGAAGATATTTCTAGTGAATATGGTATTCCCATTATTAATAAACGTGTTTCTGTAACTCCTATTGCTATTGCTGCTGAAGCCTGCAAGACAGATACTTACGTTCCTGTTGCTGAAGCAATGGATAGAGCTGCTAAAGAAATTGGTATTGATTTCATCGGCGGTTTTTCTGCTCTTGTTGAAAAAGGTTATACAAATGGTGATAGACTTCTCATCAATTCCATTCCACAAGCTTTAGCTACTACAGACTTAGTTTGCTCTTCTGTAAATCTAGGTTCTACAAAAGCAGGTATCAATATGGACTGCGTTCGTGAAATGGGCGAAGTAGTAAAACGCACTGCTGAACTTACTCGCGACCGTGAAGCTATTGGTTGTGCTAAACTCGTTATCTTCTCTAATGCTCCTGGAGATAATCCATTTATGGCTGGTGCTTTCCATGGTGTTAGTGAAGCTGAAAAAGTAGTAAGCGTTGGCGTAAGTGGCCCTGGTGTTGTAAAACATGCTCTCGAAGATTTAAAAGGTGCAGATTTTACACAAGTTGCTGAAACAATTAAAAAGACTGCATTCAAAATCACTCGTGTAGGTCAATTAGTAGCTAAAGAAGCTTCTCGTCGTCTTGGCGTACAATTTGGTATTATCGATTTATCCTTAGCACCAACTCCTGCTGTTGGTGATAGTGTTGCTCATATCTTAGAAGAAATGGGTCTTGAATCTTGTGGTGCTCCAGGTACAACAGCAGCTCTTGCTTTATTAAATGACGCTGTAAAAAAAGGTGGCTTAATGGCTTCCTCTCACGTTGGTGGTTTAAGTGGTGCTTTCATTCCAGTAAGTGAAGACGCTGGTATGATTGATGCTGTAAGCTGTGGAAGTCTTTCCATTGAAAAATTAGAAGCTATGACATGCGTTTGCTCTGTAGGTCTTGATATGATCGCTATCGCAGGAGATACTCCAGCTGCTACAATCTCTGGTATCATCGCAGATGAAGCTGCTATCGGTATGATTAATAATAAAACTACTGCCGTTCGTGTTATTCCTGTTCCTGGTAAAAAAGTTGGCGATACTGTTAACTTTGGTGGTTTACTCGGTCATTGCCCTATTATTAAAGTTCGCAGTGAATATAGTTCTGATGCATTTATTGCTCGTGGTGGTCGTATTCCTGCACCTGTACGTAGCTTAACAAATTAATTTAAAAAAATTTTAAAAAAGTTGTTGACAAACACGTAATATATAGATATAATATTAAATGTTCTCAAGGAACGCGCCCATAGCTCAGCTGGATAGAGCACACGCCTTCTAAGCGTGCGGTCGCAGGTTCGAATCCTGCTGGACGCACCACTTTGAAATCAGAGCCTTAGCAATAGCTAAGGCTTTTTTTGTTATCTAAATATAAAATTTTAATTCATAAATAAAAAGAGACTCTATAAATTTTTTATCATTTATAAAGTCTCTTATTTTTTTATTTAACTTCAATCATCATAGCACGAACTACATTTGGTATATCATATTTTCTTTTCCCTGCGCCTATACCAATTTTCTTTATAATAAATTCTTCTGGCAATTTATCTTCTGTTTGAATACCTGCAATAATAGCAGCCCCTGTTGGAGTAATTAATTCCCCTTTTGTCTGTGTATAATGTAATCTTAAACCATGTTCTATAGCAATATTTACTACAGCTGGCACAGGAATAGGAATTTGGCCATGTTGACAACGCACAAAGCCTTGACCTTCATATATCTTTGGACAAACAACTCTATCTATATTTAATTTATCTATACATACAGCAGCAGCTACTATATCAACAATAGAATCCACTGCCCCTACTTCATGGAAATGAACTTCATCAATACTTACACCATGAGCTTTTGCTTCAGCATTAGCAATAATATTAAAAATTCTTATTGCAATTTCTTTTGCTCTATCTGTTATTTGTGATTTATTAATTATTTCTACGATTTCTTTTAAACCACGATGTTCATGGTGATGATGATGTTCATGACTATGATTATGGTGATGAGCCTCATGATATTCACTATGTAAGTAATTCATATCATGGTCATGATTATCTATATCCAAAATTACATTAAAATCACAAGCATCAAGTGCCATTTTCTTCACACGGCTAATTTCTATTTTATATCCATCTAGTGGTAATGTTTGTAAATTTTCCATTAAATAATCTTTATCTACACCTAAATCTAATAACGAAGCTACAAACATATCTCCACTAATACCGGCATAACATTCTAAATACAATATATTATTCATAATCTAGCTCCTTTGTCTTCTATCTACATTATATATTAACTGTTAAACTTAACTTCATGTCAATAAAAAAATGAAAAAACCTACTATAATAATTTAAATAAATTTTAAATCATCATAATAGGCTTTTTTATTATTTCATATAATTTTTTGCTTGCTCATTTAATTTTTCTATTACTTCTTTAGATAATAAACGTTCACCATAAGGATAAGCCACTCTATTTTCCTTATCTATATGTCTACGAAGTAAATAAACATAAGACATTGTATTTGTAACTATCGCCAATTTTAATTTTACTGTAGGCTCTTTTTGATACGCTTTCAACGCATTTTCCAATTCCCATACATATAATCTAGCTAAATTATGTTCTACAATCATACCATGATTTACTAAATTATTTGCCATCTCATCTTTCGTTTCAAGCATAGCTTTGAATAAAAGTTCTTCTTCTTTTTGATGATGAGTTTTATCTGCATATACACGGATAAATTCTATAGCTTTTGTATATTCTTCAATAAATATTTCATTTTTTTCCATCAAATCTATTGCCATAGCTTCAAATTTATCTACAAATTTACTGATATTATCATGTTCTTCTCTTAAAATTTCAAATATATTCATTAAATAGCCTCTCCTAAATCACAAAAAATTTATACTCAATTAATAATCATCTAAATTTCATATATCATTATATAATAAATCATATTAAGTATATGTTGTTTTTCCAACATATTTTTAAAAACTTATAAAAATTTTCCATAGTATATACTAAATGATTATAATAAAATAAAGATTAGAGGTGATTTCATGTATAAACGTAAATATAAAGAAAAATTTCCTGTTATTGCCATTTGTTATGACTTTGATTATTGTGAACCGCACACTTGTGATTTAAATCATGAGTTAGGCAAACAAAATAGTCAGCGTATATAGAAATATGTACGTAGAGATAGACAAAGAGCTATCC